>JBBQVY010000001.1:0-64885 GCA_038211085.1 Chitinophagales bacterium
CACTTGCATCGGAGGTAAGCACCAAACCAAAAGCATTATCGATAGTAATGTGTGAGAACGATGGACCGGTTATAGTGCTGTCAACAAAGTTGGATTGTAAAATTTGCTGGCCCAGGTTACCGTAAATGGGGTTGGGTTGAAAAAAGGTAATCACACCGCCTTTACCGGAATTTCTAACAGTGCTTCCATCAGCCAAAATTCCCTTTTCGTCGTTGATCCATATCTTACCTAAAAAGAAAAGCTGGCCCTTTTCTTTAATGCTTATGTTGCCATTGTTTTTCAGGTAGCCAAAAATTCCCGCAGGAATAGTGTTACCAAAATAGATAGTAGATCCTTCAGGTATATACATCATCTCCTGCCCAAACAATTGCCCGGCAACAAGTAAACCAGTTAAATATATGAGTAGTAGTTTCTTCACTAATTGCAGTCGTTTGCCTTTTTAAAACAGTAGCGAATTTTTTTTATAATCTTTATAGTAAGCTGCTTTAAAAACCTACTTTCAAAATAAGTAATACACGAACTGGCGCTTGAACTCTTTCTTAAAACTCCATAACGGTCACATAAAAATCGGCTTCATTTCCATTACCGGGATTTAGTTTTTGGTCGTCCGGGCCATCTACTGACATAGCAACTTGTATTGTTGTTGCATTCAACACCCTGGCCCAATGTATTTTGGTACGTGTCAAAATTTGCTTTGCCGGCGAAACGGTTACTGTGGAAGTTAAAGACAAGTTTGCCCCTGCTATTACAAAAGTGAATATTTGTGGTGTACCGACTCTAAGCCAAACAGGTGCTTCTGTTATCTCTATGTGGTAAGCCTTTATTTTGATAGGTATACTGGAAGAAACGTTTACTGAATTGAGCGTTACTTTACCAGTGGCATTAACTGACAGGTATTTATCGGTATTTAAATCGGGAGCTGTTGCAGAGGTAAGGCCCAATGTAAGATTACTTGTAAAACCAGTTGCCCCTGATACCGTTGCACCATTGGCAAATGTTTTTAATCCCCCCAAAGTTTGTGCGGTAGTTGTAATTGCTCCCCTGTTTGTGGCAGAGGCATCAGGCAAGTTCCATGTAGCCGTATTTCCCGATGATGATAAATTAAAATCACTTCCTGCAGTTCCCGTATTATACGTTAAGGCAGGACCAGTCATGGTGTTTCCCCCTGCTGTTACACTAACTAACGCATTCAGTGTATTTAAGGTGACCTTTCCGGCAGCATCAACCGATAAATATTTATTGGTTTGCGCAGCGGCAGTTGTACCTGATGTTACACCAAGTGTCAGGTCACTGGTACTGGCGGTTGGACCAGATACGGTAAGTCCATTATTGGCAGTTGTTCCTCCGTTCAAAATTGATCCGTTGTTTACAATCACTCCATTTGCCAGCGTTTTCAATCCCCCAAAAGTTTGTGCGTTATAAGTAACAGCACCTCTTGCCGTTGCAGACGCATCGGGCAAATTCCATGTAGCAGTATTGCCAGAACCTGTAATGGAAAAATCAGTACCTGTAGTTGAGGCAAGATAAGTGAGTGCAGGCCCTGTCATAGTTACGCCACCGGCCGTTACACTTGTCAATGTATTTAGGGCATTCAGGGTAACCTTACCTGTTGCATCAACTGATAAGTATTTGGTGGTTTGTGCGGCAGCGGCTGTTGCAGAAGTAAGGCCTATAGTAAGATTACTGGCTGAGCTGGTAGCACCCAAAACACTTACACCCGTATTGAATGTTTTGATACCCAGGAAAGCTTGCGATGCGGTGTTTACCAAACCTCTTGCAGTTGCAGAGGCATCCGGAAAATTCCATGTAGCCGTGCTGCCCGAAGTTGTTATAGAAAAATCGGTACCAGTAATTGAGGTATTGTAAATAAGATCAGGACCGGACATTAAGGTTCCACCAGCAGTCACAGAATTGATTACGTTCAAAGCATTCAATGTAACTTTTCCTGTTGCATCAACTGACAAATACTTGGTTGTTTGTGCGGCCGCTGTAGTAGCCGATGTAAGACCCAAAGTAAGGTTACTAGCTGAGCCGGTAGCACCTAAAACACTCACACCCGTGTTAAATGTTTTAATTCCTAAAAATGCCTGGGAAGAAGTATTAATAACACCCCTTGCAGTTGCAGAAGCATCAGGCAAATTCCATGTAGCCGTGTTGCCAGAAGATGAAACATTAAAATCAGTCCCGGTAGTACTTGTATTAAATGTTAGTGCAGGTCCTAAGATGGGTGCTCCGCCAGCCGTTATACTTGCAATGGCTGTTTCTAAAAATACAACCCAGGCATTGTTTGATCTCAGGAGTAATTTGCCGGAAGGCGCATAATAAATAATCAATCCATTTGGAGGATTTAAAGCTCTTATCCCTGTAATAGAAGTATCTGAAACTCTTGGCAACCATAAGCCTTGCCGGCCATTACTTCCTTTTAAATCAAGAGCCACTGATTTATCCTGTATGGTGGGTTGGTCTCCTATCTTCAACTGAGCACTAGCATGAAACATGAGGAATGTCACCACAATTAATAAAAACAGCTTAACATTCATTGTTCTACTTTTAAAAGTGCTCAACTGGTGGTAATCCAATTTAGGTATGAACAACTTTAAGCCTTCGAAGG
Source organism: Chitinophagales bacterium (assembly GCA_038211085.1). Classification (GTDB taxonomy): domain Bacteria; phylum Bacteroidota; class Bacteroidia; order Chitinophagales; family Chitinophagaceae; genus Segetibacter. The sequence goes on from JBBQVY010000001.1 coordinate 2,612, forward strand.
CCTAAAGTCATTCATAATTTTTAGTTGATGGCTTATTTAATGATGTACCATTTGTTACCATCTGTCTGAACTTTTACAACAGTCCAATCATTGTAAAGACTGAATGAAGTACCATCTTCTATAGCACCACTAACAATTACATCGTTGGCCAAATCACCGGCGATTTTTTTGATTACATAGGTTCTCCCGCTAATTGACGCAGAAGGAGCTGGTAGGGTTACTGTTACTGCACCGCCGGCTGCATTTACCAATACAGTATAGTCGCTGGCAGTTAAGCTTGTGCTGGCAGTAATTGTTTTAATGCTAAGCGACAAACTTCCCTGAACCTGTAAAGTAGAGTTGGCACTACCTGTTGCACCAACCATTAATGTTTGTGCTGCAGTTAATGAGTCCTGGAAAGTTTTATGTCCACCGAATGTTTGCGCCGTAATTGAAACACCACCCGCTGTAGTTGCAGAAGCAGCATGCAGTACCAGTGTATCCACACCATTAACACCAGCACCAACCTGGCGTGTTATACCAGCTGCATTGGTTGTTTCACTAAAGGGTCCTACAATCCAGCTTTTAAACGCATCATTGGAGATGGTTCTTCTTCTAACTGATCCGTCAGTGGTATCTATTACAAGCATTTCAGTAAGAGATGTAGTAGTATTTAGTTTGTTGAAGGTTACACTGTCAGCAACCACCAATCTGCCGGAGGTTGTAGTATCAGCAACATTTAATGATTTACTGATATTCACGTTTCCAGAGTTACCATCAATATTCAATCTTTCAATATTGTTGGTAATCATACGGATGGTTTGAGCATTCAACGATCCGAATTTTTCGGTACCATATAATACGTCACCTGATTTTGACCATTTGTCAAGAGCGATAGAGTCGGCTACAAAACGCTGCCAGATGCCTGATTTACGAATATATAATCCTCTGCCTGCTGCTGAAGGAGAAGCCAGGTAAATCAACATACCATCCGGAGGTGTCAATGCATTGATTGCAGTGGTATCACTTAAGCGGGGAAGCAGGAAACCCTGCTTGTCACTCTCCAGTTCCAGGATGGATGACTTATTAATTACTGTTGGGTTGGTTCCGATTTTTAACTGGGCAAACGATGATGTTGCAGAAATTAAAAACACAACGGCCAAGACGGTTTTTAAAATGGATTTGTAAAGGTTTTTCATGTTTGATTATTTGTTTTGAAATTGGATTTTTAAAGAAGCTAATGCTACCATTTATGCTAATGCATTATTAATTCTGGTGTAAGTTGTTAAAACTTTTGTAACAAAAAGGTTTACAATCCTTAGGGTTATTAATTAATCCTGAGGAAACAACCTGGTTATTCCATGTCCAATAAGTAGAAATATCCATCTATGGTAAACCAGTCTTTCGTGCCTCACACCTTTTAAAAAAACTATCAAATTCAGTACAATAAAAGAATTTATTTTTCGTACACATAGTATATGAAAAACAAATTATTGATCATTGGGTTTGTCTTTTTATTATGCATCAAACTATATGCGCAACAGCGTCCACACTATACTCAATATGTTCTAAACAGCTTCATACTTAATCCTGCTATAGCCGGTATAGAAAATTATACTGATGTAAAAATGAGCCACCGCCATCAATGGGTAGGCTTGCTAGATGCACCCGTAACTACATACTTAACCATACAGGCACCCACTAAGAAAACTGCATATGAGCGTGAAAGTGTAACCGGCTTTAAAGCGTCCGGCGAAAACCCGCGTGGTAAAGCTTATTGGCAGGAGTATACAAAGGCCGAAGCCCACCAGGGTGTTGGATTTACCATGATCAACGACCAGACAGGACCCTTAAAAAGATTTTCTGTAGCAGCTACATACGCCTATCATGTAGGCATAAGCGACCAAACAAATGTAAGTGCAGGCATCTCAGCGGGCATACAAAATATGACACTCAACGTTTCAAAACTGGTATGGGATGTACCCATGGACCCATCTGTAGCCGGCAGTGGATATTTAAACAGGATCAGTCCTGATTTGAGTGCCGGCGTGTATGTTTATTCAGCCAATTATTTTGCTGGCTTAAGTGGACAGCAAATACTTCCATCAAGGCTTAAATGGTCAGAAGATACTCTTAGGTTATCCGGAGGAAGATTGATACCACATTTGTTTTTTACTGCAGGTTATAAATTGTATTTGGGTGATGATTTTACACTGTTACCAAGCATCATGACAAAGTATGTAAACCCGGCTCCTATTGGTATAGAAGCCAATGCAAAACTTCAATACAGAGACCTGATGTGGGCAGGTACCAGCTACAGGTTTAAAGACGGCTTTGCTGCAATGATTGGGATGAATATTAGCAACTCCTTCAACGTAGGTTACTCATATGATGTTACTACAACACGCCTTAATACGGTAAGCCGTGGTACCCACGAATTATTGGTAGGCTTTACCCTGGGCAATAGCTACGGCGACTGGTGCCCAAGAAACTTATGGTAATTTTTATAGCCGTTCGTTTTTTTAGTTGTTAACGCCGACAACAAAAATTGCTAAACAATACATCTTGATGCCACAAAGTTTTGCTATACTTAGCAAAGGATAAAGGAAATGATTTTTATATATCGAGCCTCCTCATTGCGAGTTATTAATTTGGGGTTCCCAAAAAAGTTCTTTGAAGATGACACAGCATAAATCCTCAAATTTCAAAGTTTTTTTCACGCAAAGCCGCAAAGAGCTTCACGCAAAGAAGTAATAAGTGTCTTTATTTGCATGATTTCAAAGATTTTTCTTTGCGTCCTTTGCGTGGGTTTTACTTTGCGTCTTTGCGTGAAAAACATAGATGTGTTATTAGCAGCGGTTAAACCACGTGACTTCCAATACAAGTGATTTTTGAAGACATCGCCAGAGTGTTGGAAAAAACTAAATCGGCTTTTTACCACCCCTGATTTTATGCTGCGCATATAATCTGTCCCCTCCTTAAAAAAGGAGGGGAAACCTTTATCACAAAGCCTTTCATTGCACAAGCCCATCAATCAAATTGTTTAAAAATGTGTCATTGGCAGGAACGAAGCAATCTCAAACCTCACACCTCCTATCTCAGTACTCACCACTGACTACTACTCACTACTCACCACTAACTACTAACTACTGACTACCGACTCTTCTTCTACCTCCTTTGCTTTAACTTCATTAACCCAAGCAGATAACTTTTAAAAACATCAAATGGATCTTACGGAGCGCACCCAGCCTATAGCAACAACAACCAATAAACATCCCCGGCAATTATACCTGCTGTTTTTTACCGAAATGTGGGAGCGGTTTTCGTTCTATGGAATGAAGGCTTTGTTATTGGCCTACATGGTTACACAATTAAAATTTGATGAACCAAAAGGTTATGCAATACTGGGTTCGTATGCTGCATTGGTATACACGATGCCCATGTTTGGCGGCATGATCGCAGACCGCTTTCTTGGCTATAGAAAAGCAATTTTATTTGGAGGAATTTTGATGACCATTGGCCACTTTGTTTTGGCCATACCGCAGGGCTGGAGTTTTTTTTTTGGTATGGCGTTTATCATTTGCGGTAATGGCTTTTTTAAACCAAACATCAGCAGCCTGGTAGGTACGTTGTACAGCAATAATGATCCACGTAAAGACAGCGCCTTTTCTATCTTTTACATGGGTATAAACATTGGTGCAGCGTTGGGTGGTTTATTGTGTGGTTATGTAGGTCAAAAAATAAACTGGCATTATGGCTTTGGCCTGGCGGGCATATTTATGATACTGGGATTAGTAGTATTTGCCATTGGTAAAAGTTCTTTGGGCGATAGAGGCTTGCCGCCTAATGTTGCCTCTCTCAGGCAAGCACGTTTTGGCATATTTACAACAGAACATGTTATTTACCTTGGGTCGCTTGCTTTAGTACCAGTTGTAGTGGCTTTGTTTCATCAATACCAACTAATGGATTACATTATGTTTGGATTGGGAATCGCTTCGCTGGTTTATATTTTATACATCGCGTTTCAGCTTGATAAGGTGGCCAAATTTAAATTACTGGCAGCCCTCATCATGATTGTATTTTCAACGCTTTTCTGGGCCTTTTACGAGCAAAATTCAGGCTCTTTAAACCTGTTTGCTATGCGCAATGTAAATATGCAGGTGGGCAATATGGAACTACCTGCATTAGCTGTAAACAACTTTCTGCCCCCTGGTTGGGTAATTATTTTAAGTATTGGCTTTGCATGGCTTTGGCCATGGCTTAATAAAAAAGGTATTGAACCTTCCACACCATTAAAATTTGCTTTCTCCTTTATTTTAATGGGCATTGGCTTTTATGTATTTTACCTGGGTTGCGCTACAAGTACCCAAACAGGTTTAATACCACTGGTTACTTTTATAGGTGGTTATTTTTTTATTATTAGTGGCGAGATGTGCCTCTCCCCCATTGGCCTGTCTATGGTAACCAAACTTGCACCCGTAAAAATTGTTTCAATGATGATGGGCATTTGGTTTTTTGCCAGTGCCATTGGAGAATTTTTAGCAGCAAAAATTGGGGCACTCATGAGCGTACCCGAAGCAATAGCAAATGCAAACAACCCGGCAACGTCACTTCCTTTTTATGCAACTATTTTAAGCAGAATAGGGATGGGCTCCATTGCAATAGGCTTGATTTTGGTTTGCTTTGTACCGGTAATAAGAAAATGGATGGCTGATATAAGATGAAGGCAAAGCCTGGCTCGATAGAAAAGGAATTTAGTTTTATAACAGGTTCCAAATCGTTGCAAAGTTGCGGCAGCCTGTATTCTTTCAAAAAAGCAAAAATGCCACCAACCTTATATGAAAAAGAATTTATTTGATGCTGCTGTAAAGGATGAACTGATTAAAAGATCACTACAACTTAAACCAGATAGCCAGCCGGCATGGGGTAGCATGACGCCTGTTGAAATGCTACGCCATTGCAGCGAAGCCGTTTATTCAACATTAATTGCAAGGCCTTCTGTTAGCCCTTCTACCATAAAGCAGAAGGTCATAAAATTTGTAATGATTAACATTATTCCAAAGCTTCCACAAGGTGCTAAAGCCCCTAAGCACATCAACATGGCATTACAACCGTTTACACTTGAAACGTTTGAAAAAGAATTGGAAAATTTTGCAAAAGCTATAGATACCCTTCAACACCATAGTACACCCATCACCAATAAACATCCTTATTTCGGCACCATGAGCAACAAAGAATGGGGCATTGTTTCGTGGATGCATATGGACCATCACTTACGCCAATTTGGAGTTTAATGGAGTACTTAGATAAAGGAAAGATGCCTGTATGTTTCTCCAAGAATAGCTTTGTCATCAACCCCTAACCATTTGTTTAAAATAGTGGCATAGACTTGTTTAAAGTCTACCTCGTAATTAAGGTCTCCTTCAGTTAATGTAGTTAAATCAGGCATGGCATTGAGCAAGCCTTGTTGCTTTAATCCACCACTTACTAAAAACATATTATTAGCGGTGCCATGGTCGGTACCACCGCTGGCATTTTGAGCTACCCTTCGTCCAAATTCGCTAAAGCTAAAGAGCAGTACATCTTCAAACCGATTGCTTTTTTTCAGATCGTTTACAAATGCACTTACAGCTTCGTTCATTTCAGTAAACAAACGTTGCTGTTGATTTCCCTGGTTAACATGGGTATCAAAACTACCCAGGCTTAGGTAATACACTTTGGTGTTGATCTCTGAGAAAATGAGCGAAGCAATTGTTTGCAAACTATTACCCAGCTCGCTTTTAGGGTAAGCACTATTGGTAGGGTGTAACCTGCTTTGCTTGTAGATGTAATCGGCACTGCTGAGTGTTTCAGCCATAGTTTTATATAGGTAGTCTGCTGGTTGCTCGTCATGATGATGATCTGAATAATTTTTGCTGATGTCTTTATAAAATTGCGCATTGCTGGTACCAAATAACCTGCGTGGATCTTTAAAAGCAAGACCCTTATTATTGTTGCCCTTTAAAGCAAGACTTAGAACATCATCCAACTCTAATGCCTGTGTTGGCTTGTCGCAACAATGGCATTGTGCATCAAGATACCTGCCCACCCAACCCGTGTCGAAATATTGATTGCTTTTACTACCGCTTTGCCAAATATCCATACTCCTAAAATGGCTGCGGTCGGGGTTGGGGTAGCCCACACTATTTAAAATGCCAAGGCTTCCATCATCAAATAAATTTTTAAACCCTGTTAGTGCCGGGTGAAGACCTGCTTCGTCTGTTAATCTTAAAGCTTTAGCCTTGTCAATACCCAGCCCCGGTCTTTCACGATAATAGACATCGTTTCGATAAGGGATGACGGTATTTAGTCCATCGTTGCCACCGCTTAACTGCAAAACCACCACTACCTTATTGCCTGCAGGAACAGCATTCGGCTGCTCGAAAGCTTTTAAAAACTTAGGCATCATAACCGATGCTGTTGCCAAAGAACCCACCTGTAAAAATTGCCTGCGCCTTATTAACATTGCAATGGTTTTATGTATTCAATTCAATAAATAAATTTTCGTATACCTGCTAATTATAACTCCATCTGTAACCTTAACACAACTGGTATTCGGGTGTACTCATCAATAGCAGCGACAGGGATTGTATATAGTTTTCTCTTGTTGATTGATCAATAGATTTATCAACTATTGCATCCAAGGCAACAGGCATTTTTGCCTGCAGTAAAGCCGTTTCAATTACATGGTATAATTGCGGCCGGGGTGTATTTATAAATTGCTTTTGATACACGGGCCAATCAATTTTAGCTGACACTTTAAAACGTTTACCCAGTCCATTCATTTCATTCCTGCCCGCTTGTAATCCTTTACCTAACTGTTCCATCATACCCATTTGCTGGTCGTCATCGGCCTTGGCAGCTATACCAAACAAATCGTTACCGGCAATTAATTGAGGCAATCTTAAACGTAGCATAAGGGCCGAACTATCTATCCAGTTTTTACCGCCGGGCCAGCCTGCAACATTAGGAGGATAAAATAACACCTGTCCCAGGGCACGTTGAAAAAGCAACTGCACTTCTTTATTGTCAAACTCAACAGGTAACATTCTGCGGAAACCAACCAGTAAATCCACCGGCGACTTTATTTTACTTCCAATATTTTTTTCATCGTAAAACCAGCTACTGGTAAATACATCTTTTAGTAAACTGCTGATGTTATAATTGCTTTGGTAAAACCGATCGGCGAGCCATTGAACATTTACTTCATTTGGTTGATCGTTTACAAAATACCGGTACATTTTGCGGGCAATAAAGGTGGCACAATTCTTCTGCTCCAATAAAATTTTAATGATGTCATCGCCATCAAAATTTCCTTTTTTACCAAGAAATGTTTTAGTACCAGTATCGTGTTGAAAAGGTCGGTTCACAAACCCGCCCTGCAGGTTAAAACCCCACCCGGTAAAAGCACGGGCAGCTTCTTTAACATCCGTCTCCGTGTAATTGCCTCTGCCCAGGGTAAACAATTCCATTACCTCCCGTGCAAAATTTTCGTTGGGATGCGATTTTTTGTTTTGCTGGTTATTTAAAAAAGCAAGCATAGCTGGGCTCTTACTTACTGCTGTAAGTAACTCACCAAAACTGCCCAAAGCATTCGATCTAATTTGTTGTAACAGTAATTGCTGGTTATAGATATTTATGTTTCTGCATGCAAAATGTCCATGCCAAAACAAAGAAACCTTCTCCCTAATCTGCGCAGGCGAATTAACCATTTGATCGAGCCAGGTCAGGTTAAGGCTTTTGATTTGATCACGGCTTTTCTTAGCCAGTTCCCTCTTTTGAAGCTTATCATCTGTCCCTTCCTTTTTCCTGTTGCGCAGCACCTCGCCTAAGCCCATTGTAAATCCATCTGCAAAATTGTTGGCAATGTCAATGTACACTGGAGGCCGCTCTGAACTGGCTGCCAGGTCAGCGTAAGTTTTTACAGGATAAAAAGAAGTGAAAGTATTGAGTTGATGTACTGAAGGTCCAAAACCTGCCCTCCATAACAAGTGTTGATTCTTTATTTGGTTGGTGATGACCATTTAAAAAGATTTGGTTTGAGACGGCAGAAGAGAGGAAGGGTTTAATGAGTGGGGAGAAAAAGAAGATGACAGAAGAAAGTTGGTGGTTGGCGGTTGTAGAAAAGAAGTTGTTAGTTGACAGAGGAGCGTTGACAGAACAGAGAAACCTTAGCGCTACTTTGTGCCTTAGTGCCTTCGTGGTTCAAATAAAAAAGATGTTATTTGACGGATGACAGTTGAAAGATACAATGCTGCGTTTTTCATTTTTACTTTTGAATTTTTACTTTTTACTTTTATTCTTACATTAGTACATGCGCTTACATGCTTTAAAATATGGTTCACCTCTTATCATCTTTTGCTTTGCCTACCTGTCTTTTTCAGGCCGGGGCTGGATCACCTTTTTGCCAATATTATGGTCGTATACTATAATACCCCTTGCAGAATTGTTTATAAAACCAAACGAAAACAACCTACAGGATACGGAGCAATTAATTGCTAAAAACGACCGGTTATACGATTACATGTTATACATCATTCCTGTAGGCATGTATGCTGCCCTGGTGTATTTTTTATTCACGTTGCAACAACCCCATTTAACCTGGGTTGAATATACCGGACGCATTTTAAGCATGGGATTGTTATGCGGTATTTTTGGAATTAATGTTGCGCATGAGTTGGGACATCGTACCAATAAATTTGAACAGGCCCTTGCAAAAAGCCTGCTGTTAACATCTCTATACCTCCACTTTTTTATAGAGCATAACAAGGGTCATCATAAAAGAGTGGCTACTCCCAACGATCCCAGTTCGGCCCGGTTGAATGAATGGTTATTTGCCTTTTATTTCAGGACAATTGTGTTTAGTTATATAAGCGCATGGCATATTGCCAATGCTGATGTGAAAAAGAAAGGACACCCCGTTTTAAGTTTCTACAATCAAATGGTGTTGTTTACAATAACGCAGTTTGTATTTGTTGCTATAATAGTATTACTGTTTGGATGGGTTATTACGGCATGTTACTTAGCAGCAGCACTTATGGGCATTGCCCTGCTTGAAACAGTAAATTATATAGAGCATTATGGACTGCAACGCAGGGAAATTGCTCCAAACAAATTTGAAAGAGCATTACCGGAACATAGCTGGAACAGTAATCATGTTGTGGGCAGGTTAATGCTGTTTGAGTTAAGCCGCCACAGCGATCATCATTATATGGCCAGCCGAAAATACCAGTTGCTGCGTCACCACGATTTTTCGCCACAAATGCCTACTGGGTATCCCGGCATGATGATACTGGCACACATTCCACCTCTTTTTATTTATGTAATGAACCGGCAGATTAAAAAGACATTTTCAAGAGAAGCATCCCAGTTACCTGAAAGCCATATTGCCTGATAGGTAGCTATCGTTTAATCTTTCCTTTTACCAAACAGTTGAAAAAATAATGAACAAAAAAAGCCCGCTACACAAAGTAACGGGCCACGTTTTCTATAGGTACCATAATTAATTTCTTCCGGCAATTTTGCTTAAGAGCCTTAACATTTCTATGTATAACCATACAAGGGTTACCAGCAAACCAAAGGCACAAAACCATTCCATATGTTTGGGGGCACCCATTTCTGCACCTCTTTCAATCATATCAAAATCCATAATCAGGTTAAGAGATGCTACAACTATTACCACCAGGCTAAAGCCAATACCTAATAAACTGCCCTCGTGTAAAAAGCCAATGTTAATACCAAACATACCCAGCACCATGGCTATCAGGTAAAATATAGCAATACCTGCAGTTGCGGTAAACACTACCGATCTAAAGCGCTCTGTTACTTTTATAACCCTAAAGTTGTAAAGCAAAAACATAGCGAGTGCAGCACCAAAGGTTAAAACCACTGCCTGCATTACAATACCGGGATAGCTTGCTCTGAAAGCAAAGTTTATAGTAACTGATAAAGCGCCTACAAACAAACCTTCCAGCAAACCGTATAAGGGAGCGAGGTAAGGAGATGTGGTTGGTTTAAAGCTCATAATAACTGCTACAACTAATCCGCCTATTGCGCCACCCCATAAATAACCGTTAACGTTCTGGCCCTGTTCAAATGCATGCCATGTGTATGCTGCAGATGCCATCATCATTAAAAATATAAAACCAAACTTATTCATAACGCCTCTAACAGTCATAACACCTTCGCTGGTTGTTTCGATAGACCTGTTAAAGATTTTCTCAGATAATGTTGGGTTACTCGATTTGAATTCCATAATTTCTATTAGTTTTTTGTACTACTAAATGTAACTACAAATTTAATTAAGCTTTGGTTTTTTACGTGTTAAAAATGCATGATTACCGACAGGTCTTTTTTAAAATTGATATGGCGGCATATTGCTTTCTTTCCGGCATGGTAATTTGTCGTGAGGATTACAAAATCTAAAACAACCTAAACGGTCTTGTATTACCTTCGCCTATTGATTTTTTTGATAGATAATTATATAAGATGAACCGTACACAGGAAGTATTACAAGACGTAGTTATAAAATTTGCAGGCGATAGTGGTGATGGAATGCAACTGACTGGAAGCCAGTTTACCAATAACACAGCCATGCTGGGTATAGACCTGGCAACTTTTCCAGACTTTCCTGCTGAAATACGTGCCCCCCAGGGAACCTTACCTGGTGTAAGTGGTTACCAGTTGCATTTTAGCAGTAACCGCATTTTTACCCCCGGCGACAATTGCGATGTGCTGGTTGCCATGAATGCAGCGGCTTTGAAAGTGAATATTAAAAATCTGAAGAAAGGAGGAAAGATCATCGCCAACGTGGATGGCTTTGACAATAAGAACTTACGCCTGGCAAATTATCCCGACGGAGTAAATCCATTGGAAGATGACAGCCTTGAAAATTACCAGGTAATAAAAATGGACGTTACCAAAATGACCCGTGAAGCCCTGAAAGAATTTGAAATGGGCGTAAAGGAAAAAGACCGTGCAAAAAACATGTTTGTACTGGGATTTTTATACTGGATGTACAACAGGGACATGGATAACACCATTCAATTTTTGACGGAAAAATTTGGCAAGAAGGATACGATATTACAAAGCAACATAAAAGCCCTGCAGGCCGGGTACAATTTTGCTGACACCACCGAAGCATTTAGTACTACGTATAAAGTGGAGAAGGCCCGCATGTATCCCGGCATGTACCGCAGCATTATGGGCAACCAGGCCTTGTCCTATGGATTGATTGCAGCCGGTCAAAAAAGTAAGCTGCAACTGTTTCTGGGTTCGTACCCAATAACCCCTGCCAGCGATATTTTACATGAACTGAGCAAGCACAAAGCATTTGGTGTAAAAACGTTCCAGGCGGAGGATGAGATTGCTGCTATTACTTCGGCTATAGGCGCCAGCTATGGCGGACTTTTAGGCCTCACCACCACGTCAGGACCGGGAATGGCATTGAAAACCGAAGCTATGGGTTTAGCTGTTATGCTGGAGATACCGTTGCTCATCATCAACATACAAAGAGGAGGACCAAGCACGGGCTTACCTACCAAAACAGAACAAAGTGATTTATTGCAGGCTTTTTATGGCCGTAATGGCGAGTGCCCAATGCCGGTTATTTCAGCCTCCACACCAAGCGATTGTTTTAATGCTGTATATGAAGCAGTGCGGATATCGGTGCAGCACATGACGCCGGTTATCTTTTTAAGCGATGGCTTTATTGCTAATGGCGCTGAGCCATGGAGGTTTCCCAAGAGTGAAGACTTACCTGAAATAGAGGTAAATTTTAAAAAAGAATTGGGTCATGGTGAAGATAAATTTCAGCCTTACCTGCGGGATGAAAAACTGGTTAGACCATGGGCCATACCCGGTACGGCTGGCCTGGAACACCGTATAGGAGGCATTGAAAAGCAAAACATTACCGGTAATGTTAGCTATGACCCGGATAACCACCAGCTAATGGTTAAAATAAGAGAGGAGAAAGTTGAAAAAATTGCTGACTATATACCCGAACAGCAACTGGATAATGGACCTGAAAAGGGAAAGTTACTGCTACTTGGCTGGGGAAGCACCTACGGGGCCATCAAGAGTGCTGTCAACGATTTATTAGCCGAAGGTTATGAAGTTGCACATGCACACCTGCGATATATACGACCGTTTCCTAAAAACCTGGGAGATATATTGAAAAACTACGACCATGTATTGATACCAGAGATCAACAACGGCCAGCTCATAAAAATTATACGAGATAAATTTTTAGTAGATGCCAAAGGCTATAATAAAATTATGGGTGTGCCTATTACAAAAGGAGAATTGGTGGATGTGATTAAGAAGATGTTGGTGAAGGAAAATGTGGGGCATTAATACTACATCAAAATCCGAATTATTTAAAAGAATTGCACCCATGCCCTGAAAGGGCCTAATATATCAGCCATTAATGAAGGCAATGCAATAGAGATACAATAGTCCAAACGGCCCTGAAAGGGGGCAATATTACCTTTCCATGGATGGATAAAATGGAGTTCTACAAGATGATATTTTCCACCAGTTTACTTTTTAGCAGATGGTCGGTATTGAAATGCAAGCCACGACTTTCTTTTCTAAAACCTGCACCTTTTACAATTAAATAACCCACTGTTATCAGGTTGCGTAATTCGCATAACTGCGGAGAAAGGCGGGTAGACTTATACAAATCTTTTGTTTCTTCAAACAACAAATCAAGGCGCTTATTGGCACGCTCAAGGCGCACATCGGTACGCACAATACCAACATAATCGCTCATTACAGATTGCAGTTCTTTAAGGCTTTGCGTTATAAGAATCATTTCTTTTGGGTCGGTTGTCCCGGTATCACTCCAGCCTGGTATTTCGTCCTTAAACGTTAGGCCATCCACCAATTGTATACTGTCAAGATATGCCCTGTGGCTAAACACCATTGCCTCCAGCAAGCTGTTGCTGGCAAGGCGATTGGCACCATGTAAACCTGTACTGGCACACTCGCCGCAGGCATACAAATTTTTAATAGAAGTACGGCCAAACTCATCTGTTTTTATACCACCGCAACTATAATGTGCGGCCGGTGCAACGGGTATTGGGTTTACCATTACATCAATACCAATACTTAAACACTTTTGGTAAATATTAGGAAAGTGGTGAATGAACTTTTCTTTGTCCATATGGCGGCAGTCAAGGTACACATGCTCCGTACCGGAAATCTTCATTTCACTATCAATGGCACGGGCTACTATGTCTCTTGGAGCAAGGTCTTTCCTTTCGTCGTAACGGGGCATAAAGGCTTCGCCGGCTTTGTTCAATAATATGCCCCCATCGCCCCGCACTGCCTCTGTAATTAAAAATGAAGGAGAGATACCCGGCTCATACAAGGCGGTTGGATGAAACTGTATGAACTCCATATTTTCAATGCGCCCTTTTGCACGGTAGACCATAGCTACACCATCACCAGTAGCAATTTTAGGATTGGTTGTAGTACGGTATGCCTGCCCGTTTCCGCCAGTTGCGAAGACGGTAACTTTTGAGAGCACCGTTTCAATTTCATTCGTTTTGAGGTTGAGCATGTACACACCGTAGCACTCAATATCCAGCGTAGACTTTGTAACTAAATAGCCCAGGTGATGTTGTGTTATAATGTCCACTATAAAGCAATGATTAATCAGCTCAATGTTGGGCATACTCTCAATCTTTTCAATGAGTGCCCTTTCCATTTCCTGGCCGGTTATATCCTTATGGTGCAGTATGCGGTTTACGCTATGACCACCTTCTTTACCCAGCGAATAATCACCATCATCATCTTTATCAAACTCAGCTCCCCACTCAATAATTTCTTTAATGCGTTGCGGCCCTTCCTTCACCACTATCTCAACAATCTTTCTATTGCAAAGCCCATCGCCGGCAATTAAGGTGTCTTCAATATGTTTCTCAAAGCTATCAGTGGCATCATCCCAAACACCTGCAATGCCGCCTTGCGCATACTTGGTATTTGTTTCGTCAGAATGCGTTTTGGTTATAACCGTTACTTTCATACCCGGCTTTGCAGCAGCTACTTTTAAGGCATAGGTTAAGCCTGCTATTCCTGAGCCAATTACTAAAAAATCTGTTTGCATAGGGTGGTGGGGAGTGGTTAGTTGTTAATGGTTAATGGTCAGTGGGTCATTGGTCAATAGGTCATTGGTCATTTGTTTATGGTGAGTGGTTAGAGAAAATTAAGGATGATGAGTTTTGAGTTGAGAATTATTAGTTTTGAGTTTTGAGTTTTGAGTTTTGACATTATCGCTAAGACTTTTGCTTATATTTTGAATGCTCATCCAATTTGTTGCATTTAGGCGCCTGGCGTTTTGGCTATTGACTTTTGACTTTTGACTATTGACCTACCTACGCCATCTCCTTCTCTTCTACCCAAACATCGCTTTCCTTTAAAAGTTTTATAAGTTCTGATACGGCAATTTCGCTGGGCACGTTACGCTTTACTACTTCTTTGCCTTTGTATAAAGTAATCTTTCCAATACCACTGCCTACATATCCAAAATCAGCATCGGCCATTTCGCCGGGACCGTTAACTATGCAACCCATGATCGCAATTTTTACCCCTTTCAGGTGATTGGTTACGGAGCGAATTTTGGCTGTAGTTTCCTGCAGATCGAACAAAGTTCTTCCGCACGAGGGGCATGAAATATATTCTGTCTTCGATATTCTTGTACGGGTAGCTTGTAAAATGGTAAAGGCCGTATTGTTAATAAATTGTTCGGTTGTTTGGTTAACCAAATAATTTCTGCCAGAGGCATTTACATTAGCCTGCATGTAGGCATTACTACTTAAGCCCAGCGAAATGCCGTCACCAAAACCATCCAGTAACAAGGCGCCACACTCCGTTGCAAAATGTATAAGATGTTCATCAGCCGTTTGCCACTGGCTATCGCAAATAATCACAACCGGGTTATCAATCCTGCGGTTCATTAACTCAATAAACATGCGGCGTACGGCCGGCATTGCATGGTGGTTGGTACTACTTAAACATATTACTACTGTCGGGTCGTTTGCCAGGGAATCCATGTAAGTAAAATCATGCTCCTCACTTGAGTTAAAGCAATCAATCATAACAAAATTTATGACATTGCCTTTCACTTTCGCATCGGCATAACCACTGTCCTGGTAAATGGGTAAATACTTTTGGGGTGGGTTTATATCATCTTCCTTTATAACTATTTGCTGCCAGGTTGCAGGATAGACAACTACTTTTAAGGTACCTGGCAGGGCAAAATCAACCACATGATTGCCTGTAAAAATGTAGTCGGCAGCAGCATCCCCAATGTTCCATTTATCTGTGCTTTCATTATAGCTGTATCCAATGCTTTGCAGGCTTTGTGGTGTAATGCTTTTGAGTTTGCTGAAATCTGCAATAACTACCGGCACATGTTTCGCACCAATGTTGCCTACTTCAAAAGTTGGCCTGCGGCGATAAGCGAAAGGTGAGTAAGGAAGGGTGGCCTCCCCACCCTCCAAAGGAGGGATTGAAGAAACTGATGGATGGAGGCTTTTCTCTAATTCACCCTTTTGGGGGGTGGGGGGGCTGTAACGCTTTACAAGATCGCGGCAAACAGGTATTTCAAACTCAGGATCTTCAGTTAATGAAACACGTATGGTATCTCCAATTCCATCTTCTAATAAAGTGCCGATGCCTGCTGCACTTTTTACACGACCATCCTCACCATCACCTGCCTCGGTTACGCCTAAATGCAAAGGGTAACACTCATTAAACTCACTTTGCATTTGTTGAATAAGTAGCCTGTACGCCTGTACCATTACCTGCGGATTGCTACTCTTCATACTAAGAATTATGTTGTGGTAACTTTCTCCCCGGGCAATGCGTAAAAACTCCATAGCACTTTCCACCATACCCATTGGCGTGTCTCCATAGCGGCTCATAATGCGGTCGCTAAGGCTACCGTGGTTAGTACCAATGCGCATGGCAGTTCCATATTCTCTGCAAATTTTTACAAGTGGTGTAAATCTTTCGCGTATGCGGTCAATCTCCTCCACGTAATCAGCATCAGTATACTCAATAAATTCAAACTTTTTCTTGTCAACATAGTTGCCTGGGTTTACCCGCACTTTCTCCACAATACGGGCGGCAATTTCCGCGGCATTTGGTGTAAAATGTATATCGGCAATAAGCGGTGTAGTGTAACCTCTTTTGCGCAGTTCAACCTTAATGTTCTGGAGGTTTTCAGCCTCCTTTTTGCTGGGTGCAGTTATACGCACCAGTTCCGCTCCGGCCTCAATGCAACGAATGCTTTGTTCTACCGTGGCAATCGTATCCATGGTATCGGTAGTGGTCATGGTTTGGACCCGTATTGGGTTAAAGTTGCCTAACAATAAGTCGCCAATAGAAACTTCCCTGGTTGGTAATCTATTGTATTGTGTAAGTGAAGAAGTATAAAGTTGCATAGGTAAATGCGTTGACAAAATTTAAGTACAAAACTAAGTAATCTTAGAGGGTGGCCTGAGGTTAGCGATTAAGGCATGAAATCATGTTTTGAAATGATTAAAGCTGTGCTGAAAACAATCAACAAACAAGTTTTACATAGGTAAATTTTTGCATCAACTCAAACTTAATAAGGATGATGTTACCAATCTTTATCAGGAGTATTGCCATTTTTTGTTTTGTTTTTCTGCATGTCTTTTTGAATAGACTTCTCTTCCTGGCGCAAGGCATTAAGCATTTGCTCAGCCTGCTTTTCATTCAGTTTACTTTTCGGCTCTGGCTTTTTATCCTTCTCATCTTTCTTATCATTATTCTTCTTGTCGTTGTTTTGATTGTCCTGTTTTTGCTGCTGCTTTTTTAGCTCGTTCAAAGCTTTTTGAAGATTCTCCCGTGCATCACTATCATCCGGAGTAATGCGTAAAGTATTTTTATAAGCATCAATACTTTCTTCCAGTTTTTTCTGCTGGCTTAAGCTAACTCCTTTGTTGTAATAAGAATGGCTCCTGGTTGAATTTTCCTTTGCATTTTCTGCGGCAGTATTAAAGGCTTTCTCCGCTTCCTCCATTTTTTTGGAACGAAAAAAAGCATTGCCCATGTTGTATTGAGCCTGCACATTTTTATTATCAGCGGTAGTGACCTTTTGATATTCAGCAGCAGCTTTTTCAAACTGTTGTTGCTTGTATAATTTATTACCAAGGCTAATTGATTGCAGCCCGGGCTGGCCAAAAGATGTCGTGGCAATTACCACCAGTCCAGTAATAATTAAATACCTCATGATGCGAACCATTTCATTTTTCGTTCCGGGATAAAAATTTCTAACAATAGTGCCAGTAAGGCAAGCAAAACAAACCATTGAAAATAGGTAGTGTATTCGCGTTGTTCGCCCGTACCTATTTGCTTTTTTTCCATATCGTTTAATGCACCTATCAATTTACCTGTTACGTCATCAGCAGTCGTAAACAACTGGTAAGTACCCCCGGTTAAAGCAGCTATGTTTTGAAGCTCCTTTTCGTTTAATCGGGAAATCACAGTATTGCCCGATCCATCCTTTTTATAATCGTTTGTTTCTACGTCAAAGATTGGCGCCCCTTCGGGTGAGCCTATGCCCACTGTATGTACGATCACCCCGTTTTCTGCTAATTGCTTAACAATCTGTTCAGCCTTGTCATCATGGTCTTCACCATCGCTTATTAAAACAATGGCTTTGTATTTTTTTTCCTTTGTGTCCAGAGATGCATTGCAAATACGTAACGCATCGCCCAACACCGTACCCTGTAAGGAGACAGTATTTGGAGAAGCATTGCTGATGTACATTTTAGCTGCTGCAAGATCTGAGGTAAGTGGCATTTGCAGGTAAGCCTGACCCGCAAAAACTACAAGTCCCATCCTGTTATCACCTATTTTTTCAACCATTTTATTAAGTAGTTGCCTGGCTCTTTCAAGGCGATTTGGTTTTATATCCTGCGCCAGCATGCTGTTGCTAACATCTAAGGCTACCATAACATCAATGCCACTTCTTTTACCTGCACTACCGGTTTTAGGTGTTCTTACATTAATGGCTGCAATAACACAGAGTACTGTGGCTGCAACTAACAGGTAAAACTTGTATCTAAAGTTTGCAGAAGAGAAATCTTCAGTAAGCTTGTCAATCAACTCCTCATCGCCAATCTGCTTTTTTACTTTCCTTTTCCAACGATTGACGTAAATAAACAATAGCAACATGGGTAACAACACGGCCAGTCCAATCAAAAATTCTATGTGTTCAAATACAATCATATACGTATGAAGCAGTTGGGATTCAAAAATGGTGCTCAAATATTATGATCCTGGTTATTGCACCTTTTAATTTTTACTATGCTCCTTTTTATTTTTTGCCTTCTAAAAATCCAAGTTGTTTTAGTGCTCCTTTTAAAATGTTCATTCTAATGTTTATCATATCCATGTCTGCCGGCCCTTCCACATTTAATACAAAAGGATAGGGATGATTGTTTTCTTCTATCCAACCTACAACCCACCCAATGGCATTCCCGTTTTCGCTGTTTCCCCAACCTGTTTTGTAACTCAGGCTATAATTTGTATTGCTCTCACGTAACATCAATCCACGAACAATTCGCTGGGTTCTTTTTTGAAAAGGTAACTGGTCAAAATATAATTTTTTAACAAGTCCTAACTGTTCATCCGCAGTTATCTTAATCGAATTATCGAGCCAGAAAGTATCAATAGTTTTTATCACTGCCTTATTGTATCGCGAAGCATAACCCAATGTATCCAGGTAGTGTTGCATGGTATCTTTACCTATGCGTCGTGCTACTTCCTGGTAATAAGGCACTGCAGAAAATTCAAAAGCTTGTGACATTGTTAAGTCGCGGTTCCAGCTTTTAGAAGAATCTCCACCTGGAAACTTACGCACCACACCATCCCACCTGATCACCATTTTTTCGTCGGATACCCTACCTGTTTCAAGTCCAACCAAAGAATTTACAATCTTAAATGTTGAAGCAGGCAGGTATGCACTGTCTTTAAAGCGTTTCAGGTTATAAATGGTAAAATCTCCCTGGCCATTATCATATATTCCAAAAGTTCCGGTTACTTTATTATTATCGAATAAGGGTTGCAAACTATTATCTATGGTAACATTATTAGGATTGCAACTAAGAAAAAAAATGCCGGAAACCAGTAGTATGAGCCAAACTTTCATGAATGTGTTTTGCGCAAAAGTATTGTATTAAGCAAAAGAAATTTTTGAGTGTTTGTAAGGGCAATACTATTTAACACATGCTGTTGACCTTGTTTAGAAATATGAGTTTTTAAGCTACCGGGTTTAAAACACCCAACTCCTTACCTACTTTAACAAATGCATCAATTGCAGCATCAATATGGTATTGTTTGTGAGCAGCGCTTAACTGTACCCTTATACGGGCCATATCTTTTGCAACAACAGGGTAAAAGAAACCAATAACATAAATGCCTTCTTCTAATAGTTTTGATGCAAATTGTTGCGCAACAGTGGCGTCGTATAACATGATGGGTACAATGGGATGATCACCCGGCTTAATGTCAAAACCTGCAGCAGTCATCTTTTCTCTAAAATACCGGGTATTGTATTCGAGCTTATCGCGTAGTTCAGTAGTTTCGGTAAGCATGTCGAGCACAGCAATGGAGGCACCTACAATACTGGGCGCCAAAGTATTGCTAAACAAATAGGGACGGCTGCGCTGGCGTAATAATTCAATGATCTCTTTTCTACCGCTGGTAAAACCACCACTGGCACCACCCAATGCTTTACCAAGAGTGCCAGTAATAATATCTACCCTGCCCATAACATTCCGGTATTCGTGTGTACCCCTGCCGGTCTTACCTAAAAATCCACTTGAGTGACATTCATCAATCATTACAATAGCATTGTACTGGTCGGCTAGGTCGCAAATCCTGTCTAGTTGGGCAATGGTTCCATCCATGCTGAAAGAGCCATCGGTTACTATGATCCTGCTTCTTGATTTATGACTGGCGATAAGTTTATCCTCAAGATCCTTCATGTCGTTGTGCTCGTAACGAAAGCGTTTTGCTTTGCAGAGGCGTACTCCATCTATAATTGATGCATGGTTTAAAGAGTCGCTAATGATGGCATCTTCATCTCCAAAAAGAGGTTCAAATAAACCTCCATTGGCATCAAAGGCTGCAGCATATAAAATGGTGTCTTCTGTTCCTAAAAAAGCTGAAAGTTTAGCTTCCAACTGTTTATGTATGTCTTGTGTTCCACAAATAAAACGTACACTGCTCATACCATAACCATGGGTATCAATAGCCTGGTGTGCCGCCTCAATTACTTTGGGGTGAGAAGACAGGCCAAGATAGTTGTTTGCACAAAAGTTAAGAACGGTCTTTCCGTTCACCACTATCTCCGCACCCTGATCGCTGGTAATAATCCGCTCGGTTTTAAATAGTCCTGCCTCTTCAATTTCCAGTACTTCTTCTCTTATCCTCGTAACAAAATTTTCATTCATACTAAATGTTTTTGGGGGCCGTAAAGGTAACACCACAGCCAAATAATAACATACGTTATAGAATGAAATGATTAAAGTTTAAACGCTTGTTTTTCACACAAAAAAAGGGCTGTTAATCATTTGTGAAATGGGCTTTTGATAGAAACTTTCTAAAAAAATCTGTAACATTCCGCTACTATCTTCGTACTAACTACCAAACTACTATTATGAAACCAAAACCAATCATCCGCATAATTTTTGCTTTTCTTGTAGCTGCAGGCAGTATGTTTTTATTATATGGCGCCAGGCAGAACTCCACTCTTACCCAACAAAAAGAGACAAACATTTGCGAAAGTGAATTGGGTCAACCATTTCAACACAGCAATACAGAATTTATATTTTTTGAAGCGGTCACTAAATTTCTTGTTATCTCTCTTATAAAATAACTTCCGGCTTCTGCCGGATTTTTTTTGCGATTGCTGTAACTTATTGTTGCAAAGCACGTATAACTCTCAAAGCAACCATCAGAACATACCCGCTGTTTTATGACTGACAAACAATACAATGAATGTGTAGACTTATACGCTGATAATGTATTTCGATTTATTGTAAAAAATATTCGTAACGAAGAAGATGCCAGAGACATTGTTCAAACTGCGTTTGAGAAGATGTGGCGCAACCGTGAGAGCGTAGAAAATGATAAAAGCAAATCTTTCCTGTTTACGGTAGCCTACAACCAAATGATCGATCATATCAGAAAGAATAAGAGGATCACTTTGCAGGAAGATTTTAAAGACCAGGCAGGTGTTTATGAAATGCCGACCAATCAAAATAATGCTAAGAAAATGATACACGAAGCATTGGGTAGATTAAACGAAACGCAACGCAGCCTGGTAATGTTAAAGGACTACGAAGGTTATAATTATGAGGAAATTGGAAAGATTACTGGATTGAATGAAAGCCAGGTAAAAGTTTACCTACACAGGGCCCGGTTAACCTTACGAAATTACCTGGTAAGCCCTGAAAATGTATTGTAGTTGAAATTGTGAAAAGGAGATTTTAAAAAAAAGCACCCATGAGCATTAACCGACATAATTACGAAGAATTTTTTCTGCTTTATGTAGATAATGAATTAACGAAGGCGGAAAGGCTTGAGGTTGAAAATTTTGTACGAATTAATGAAGATCTGGCAAGAGAACTTAACGCTTTAAAGGAATCTGTTTTAAAGCCTGTCAATGAAGAATTTTTTTACAAAACTAATTTGTACAAACAAGCTGAGGGTATAACCCCGGCTAATTGCGAAACGTATTTTCTTTTGCATGTAGACAATGAATTAACAGGGGATGAGAAATATGCAGTGGAAACATTTGTGTTACAGCACCCGGAAACCCAGGCCAATTTTTCCCTGTTGCACCAAACTAAATTGGAAGCTGAATCTGTTGTCTTTCAAAACAAAGAGTTGCTTTACAAAAAGGATAAAAGAAAACTGGTTTGGATGAATTGGAGCAGAATTGCCATTGCAGCTTTGTTTGCCGGTGTTGCCATTGCTTTGTACTCCATTATTCCATCAAACCATGTTCAGCAATTACAGGCAGATGTAAAACAACCGGCTAACCATACAAGTACCGGTAACCTTCCAACTGTTGCTACTATAAATGGAACTGTAAACAAAAGCAGCACTGTTCTTATACCCAATACATCGTCAACAATTGTTGTTAATGGAGCAACCAAATCACCCTCAACACCTACAAAAAATAGCAGAACGGTTAAACAGCCAGCTATAAAAATAATTGAAAATAATAAGCAGGAGAATGGGTCCATTGCAACTCTTAACAAGCCTCACCCTGTAGATGTTAGCATTAGTGATAAAATTACACTACAGGGAGATAACAATCTTGCCGCTGAAATAACGCCTCAACTGGTAAGTAACAGGATTAATACAGAAAAAAAGCAGCCTGATGTTGAGGCCACCAACCTGGCACATCAAACCGTGTATAGAGAGATTGATACGGATGCCGACGAAAGAGAAAATTCCTTCCTGTTTGGTTCAACAAGGATTAATAAAAATAAACTACGTGGCCTGCTTAAAAAAGCCTCCGGCCTGTTTGATAAAAAAGCTGAGAAAGCTGATAACGAAAAAACCATTCAAATAGCCTCATTTGAAATTAAAGGAAAATAGACTCACTCATTAAAAACAAGAATTTATGAAAAGAATTACACTTATGGTAGCGACCATTATGGTTGCCATGGCAGGTTATGCCCAAACTGATAGTACCACACAAAAATCGGATACGGTTAGGATTGGGAAATACGTGATCATTAAAAAGCAGAAAAACCCTTCGGGTAGCAGTGACGAGAAAAGCACCACTGTTGTAATTGAAAGACGTAAACAAAAACCCACAAACATTAGTACCAACTGGTGGATACTTGATTTGGGATTTGCCAATATAAAAGACGAAACGATCTATGGATCTGCTGCAGCAAATAGTTATTTAAAAACTACCCGCCCCGGCGAAACTCCTTTTACCAAAAATGATCTTGATCTGCGTGCAGGAAAGAGTTCTAATGTAAATGTGTGGATCTTTATGCAACGCCTGAACGTTACAAAAGGTGTCTTAAATCTTAAGTATGGTTTGGGCCTTGAAATGTTTAATTACAGGTATGAAAACAATGTTAGTTATCATAAAAACCCGGCCTACATTTTTCGCGACAGTGTAAACTTTTCGAAAAATAAACTCTATACCAGCTACTTAACCATACCTTTTATGGTAAACCTTACCACACATCCCGGGCAGAAGAAGGGCTTGAGTTTTAGTGCCGGAGTAAGTGCAGGTTACCTTGTAGGAAGCCACAACAAACAAATAAGCGACGAAAGAGGTAAAATAAAAACACGGGGAGATTTTGATCTTGAACAGTTTCGCCTGGCCTATATTGGTGAACTGGCCCTGGGGCCTGTTAGATTATTTGGATCATACAGCATGAATCCGTTGCACGAAAATGGATTAAAACAATATCCCTACAGCATGGGAATTCGATTTAGCAACTGGTAGGCAATAACACATATAGTTTATAAAATCCCGCTGATAGTGGGATTTTTTTTTGCATCCGCTATTTCTTAGGCACACAGTTAGGGACCATCTTTCCATCCTTTTTCTTCATTCCTAGTTGGCGATAGTTTTTCCAGCAGGGGTTACCCTTTTTTGAAGTTGACTTTTTTTTCTTTACAGGCATGGGTATTACATTTAAAGTTTAGGTACAGTAAAAAATATTGCCACAGGTTATGGGTACGATGTCTCCAATAAGAATTTTATTTAAATGCATGCTATGCAATTAGTAGAAATACTATTTATAATAGCGGCATTCTACTGCTGTAAAGAGCTTGATATTATGTATCCTTGCATTTACTTTATAAATATTCTACAACCCCGATTTACCAACCGATTAACCTTGCTGTTTTCTATGACCAATGGAGAAGATGTGCCATATAATTCTCACTACGCATCATGCAACCATTACCTGGTTACTATGAATGCAAATGAAAATATCATTTTTTGCAATACCAACTTTAGTAACAAGTTTGCTGATGATGCAACAACATCTAACATTAGTTCCATAGTCCACCAGGAACATATCCAATCATTCAGGCAACATTTTCAATCTTGCCTGGCCTTGCCCGGCCAATGTTTGCAGGGTACCTCTATGTTAATAAACCAGCATGATCAACCACACCATATAAAGTGGGAAATGGTGGCAGAACGAAAGGATTCAAAGGAATTGAATGTTTACCTTGTTGGACATGACCTGCACGAGAACCCCAGCCGGGATAATGACATGGAGCTATCGCGTAAAATTTTAAAAGCCATTTTTGATAGTACCGATAATGTAAAATTTTTTATATCCCCGACTTTTAAAATACAGTTTTTTAATAAACCGGCTTTTGACAACGGCCTAAAGCGGCATGGAAAAAGAATGCAGATAGGTGATAATATTTTGGATTATGTGAGAGATATTGAAAATAAAATTGACCACGACTTTCAATTAGATTTTGACAAAGCACTGAGAGGCGAAACAATTCTTAGAGAAACAGAGATGAAATATAAATCCGACAAATCACACTGGTTTAGAACTGAATATTACCCTGTGTATGAAGATGAAATTTTAATAGGTGTTTCGGTAACAGTATCGGATTTAACTGAACGTAAAAAGTATGAAAAGGAGATAGAGGTTCAAAACGAAAAGCTGAGAAAAATTGCGTTTATACAATCTCACCAGGTAAGGCAACCACTGGCTAACATCCTTGGTATTTTGTCCTTAATAAATACATCGGGAATGTCAGATGATGATAAATATCTAATGAAACTATTGCACATGTCATCTCAACAATTGGATAAAGTTGTAAGAAATATAGTTATGGAAGCACAACAAATAGAACTATACAGTGAGTACTATACCATCAAGTCTCCCAGGCAAAAGGCATAAATTCATTACTCATTCTTGCGTCTTTAATTACTTAACTTCCTATAATTCCAGTAAGAGCTTATCCTTTTGACCTTTGCTCCAGGGTATTGTAAGCCATAATAAAGATGGCGCCGAGGTTTTTGTGCGGCGGTACATAATCGTTAAATAAATCGTTGCCTTTAAAACGGGTATTGAACTCTTTCCAAATAGCAGGCCAGTTAAGGTCCTTGCCCATGCGTAGCTGGTCTGTCAGCATTACTATCATAGGTTGATTTATAGTTCCACTTCCCACCTGCTTACTAGCAATGATATGAGCAAAGGGACATATCTCCAGCACATCGTGCAAGTTGTGATATCCCCCGCAACTACCCAGCAATACTACTTTTGCCGATGGGGCTAATTGTTCAATAGTGTACTTAACAAAATAGCTATGCCCCCTGTGTATTACAACAGTAGGATTTATATTCTTCTCATTTAAATACTTACCCAGGTCTGCCTGTGCTTTTGCATCCAAATCTTTCTCAGAATCCAAGGGTTTATTGGCATAAATGGTAACAGGTGTTTTACCGGTAGAGCTCACCTCAATCCACTCAGGCTTGTTAACAAACTTCCAGTTGCTGTTGCTATAGGCAGCCACAAAATTGTTATATACAGAGGTGCCATCTTTATCGCCATAAAAAAATTGTTGAATAATTATTCTGCCCGCACTATCGCGCAATTGGGAAGATGGCATTTGATATACAGGTGGTATACCGTACTTCTCCGAAATGTTTATGTGATTGGAGGAATCGATACTTAAAAAGATATTATTCATGATCTCATAAATATTGGCTCCCCTTATATCTCCACTTTTTGATAATTGGTTGTAACTATTTTGCACTTCGCCCAATATTAGTTTTTGCAAACCTGTATCAGAAATACTTGCATAAGAGTCTGCTACGTCTACTGCATCTTCAAGGTTGCCTGTCTTCTCTAATCCATTAGCAAAAGCCTTCATTAGTATCTGGGCATTCTCTTTCGACATTCGCTTTAAAAAATCATCCAATGTATTATAACCCGCGGCCATTTTTATAAACTTCTTAAAGTAGTTGAAGTTCACACTCATCAACAAACTATCGCTGCCGGGGTTTTTCATCCGTTGAAAAATACGGTCGTAAACTTTTAAATAACTGCTGGTATAAATTTCAGTTTCGCCCATTACACACAGGTAATACAACTCCTGTGGATTAAGCGGTTCAACTACCCGCATACGAATATTGTCAGGAGATTCATGCAGGCCATTAATAACATTTATGTAAAGGTCCATTGCCTTTTTTCTCAGCATACCCGTAAGGGTATGCATAACCATAGGCGTATCACGCTTACGTAACCTGTCAGCGTATTCTATTTGAGTTTGTACAAGTAGCTTATAATATTTGTTATCATCCTTCAGCGTTTTTTGTACATCTTCCATGGTCATCTTTCCCTTGTACAAATTGTCGAGAAAAGGAAAATACAAACGGCCCTCATTAATTAGGGCAAGCTTGCTAATCATTTTTACCAATGGATCATTTACGTTTTGAATCCTTCTTCCCAAAGGAGTATTGGTAGATTGTGCATAGGTATACACATCTTCCTGGTTGTGGTAAGCAACCAGTTTAATCAGGCTGTCAGCAAAAGAAATATTTGGATTGGAGGTAAGAATAGGCAGTATCCGGTCCGGGTCTCTTTGGCAGGCTTTTAAAACCAACAGTTTATATATCTCACTCTTATTGGGGCTATTTGCAAAAGGGTAAGATCTTGAAATAATTTCTCCTACCTCAATTTCGTATGTATCTATTACCGGAACAATAGATTCACCTTGCTTCTCCAGTTTCATAGCCTCAGCGTAAGCATTAATCATGTTTGGCAACTGAACCGCTTTTAAGCCTTTATATTTAAACGAATTTTCAAATGAGGCAAGCACTTCATTCAGTCCTCTCAAAAATTTTATTTTACTATTCCCGTCTAAGTTAGGATCGGACTCAATTTGTATTTGCAGTTCATCAACTTGTTTAAAAAGACTGTAGGTTAGTTGCTGATTTATTTCTTCATCAGAACCCGAAGTAAATAAATTATCAGATTTATGGTCCGCAGCATCAATAGAATGTTGACTTTGGTCAATGCGATCATGAAAAATCTGACGCATTAAGGGTATGGTGATCTGCTGGCTACTTACAAAATTTGAAATAAGAAGTGCTACAAAAGCTAAGTAAAGTTTTATCATGGAAAAATGTCTCGTGCAAAAATACTACCAAAGTATCAGTCAGGCTTACAGCAGAGAGTTAAGATTACCTTTGTTAAGGATCGCCCATGTTTTACTTAACAATTTTATAATCACCAGTTTGGTCATCACGCAGTGTATGAAATTATTTTTGTGTAAATAAATTGTTAATGGAAGCAACAAAGAAAAAAGTTTTAATAGCAGATGATGAGCAGGATATACTGGAGATTATAGATTATAACTTAACTAAGGAGGGTTATGAAATATATACTGCAAAAGATGGAATGGAAGCTATTGACAGAGCCAACCAGGTTAAACCCGACCTTATAATTTTAGATATAATGATGCCGAAGAAAACCGGTATCGAGGTGTGCGAAATCCTGCGCTCCCAACCTTCGTTTCATGATACACTAATTATATTTCTAACAGCTTTGAGCGATGAAAGCTCGCAGGTAAAGGGGCTTGAACTAGGTGCAGATGACTATATAAACAAGCCCATAAGCCCTAAAGTACTGGTTAGCAGGGTAAATGCTATATTTAGAAGACTGCAAATAGAAAACGATAAAGTGGTGAAGATTGGAAATGTAATTATAGACCCTGTCAGGTTTATGGTTATCATAGATGATAAGGATTACACCCTCGCCAAAAAGGAATTTGAACTGTTGTACCTTCTTGCATCAAAGCCCGGAAGGGTTTTTTTACGTAACGAAATTTTAAACCAGGTTTGGGGCTCGGATGTTATTGTTGGTGATAGAACCATTGATGTCCATATTAGAAAGATCAGGCAAAAACTAGGTATTGATTGCGTAACAACGGTAAAAGGAGTTGGTTATAAGTTTGAATTATAACTTCTGTCATTGCATTTTTGTTTTCCTCCAAAAAAGCATCCTTCATATCACTTAAATCTTAGAAGCTGTCTAAAAATGGTTTTTCATTATACCAACGCTGGTTTTTCATAGGATCATTGTTGCGTCGCAATCACTTTATTAGTTAAAAAAAATGATCTTAAGTTTCAAACCATAAGTTGCTCACTAAATTTAGACAGCCTCTTAGTGAAAAGAGGGGTATAATTTTTCCATTTCTTAGATTTTTGAAAAATGGTAATGAATACTGCCGGTAATTTTTAGCTTTGCCAAGTATGCTCATCACTAAAAATGTCTCTCCGCAAAAACTCTCTTTTATCACTGCATTTCTTATTTCACTTCCCGTAAGCATCGGTTATTATTTTCTGCATCCTGATTGGTTTATATCATTTGTAGTGTTTGTTTTTATTCTTTTTGGCTCCCACTTTCTTATTCAGTTTACAATGGAGCGTTTCATATTTAGAAAAATCAAACTCATCTATAAATTCATCTATCAAACAAAAGCTACCAAAAGAGAGGAGACTTATTACAAATATATTCTACCAAAAAAAAGCATTGACGAGGTTAGAATAGATGTAGAAAATTGGGCCGAGCAACGACAGGAAGAAATTGAATTGCTTAAAAAGAACGAAGCTTATAGGAAGGAATTTCTGCAAAACCTGTCACACGAATTTAAAACCCCCATTTTTGCTATACAAGGTTACGTGGATACTTTACTGGAAGGCGCTTTAACAAACCCGGAAGTCAATATCAAATTCTTAAAAAATGCTTCGAAAAATGTGGACCGCCTGGTTGCAATGGTTAATGACCTGGATGAAATTACCCGCCTGGAAAGTGGTGAACAACCGCTCAATAAAACCTTCTTCATTATTCAGGACCTCATTAGGGAGGTATATGATTCTTTATCAATAAAAACAGCAGAACAAAACATTAAGTGCAGTATTAAAAAAGGATGCGATCAGCCTTTAAATGTAATTGCTGATAAAGAGAAAATACGCCAGGTTCTCATCAACCTTGTTAGTAATGCAACCAAATATGGCAAACGCAATGGCAATATAGTAGCGAGCATTTATAATACTGATGGCAAGCACGTATTGGTTGAAATAAGTGACGACGGAATAGGGATTGCGGAAGAACATTTGCCCAGGATTTTTGAACGATTTTACCGAACCGACAAAGGCAGGAGCCGATCAATTGGTGGTTCGGGTATAGGCCTGGCGATTTGTAAACATATTATTGAAGCCCATGGCAAAACCATACATGTTCGAAGCAAACCGGATGTTGGCACTACTATTGGTTTTACGTTAGATACCCGCAAGGACTAAAAAATGCCTGTCTCCCGCTTTTCTAGATTAGGATTATTTTAAAGCATATATATGTGGTTAAAGAGGCTATCAATAGGTTGTCTCTCGGTTACGAAATGAAAGTCACCTAAAACCAAACACTTAATAAAATTTTTAACAGGAGTTGTAGTTCAGTGATAAACCTTTATGTTTGCACCGGCAAGTCTTATACGACCAGCTCCTATTGAACTCCCCCAGGGCAGGAATGCAGCAAGGGTAAATGGTTGTAGCGGTGCGATGTAAGTAACTTGCCATTTTTTTTGCTCTTTATTCTCGCCTGCTCACACAAATTTCGTTTTTCAAAAAAACAATGCATTAAATGTAAAGTTGATTAGTAAGGAGTAGTTATCTGCAACAGGCCTTCATTTAGCAGAAAGACATGTTGTTTCTTTACCAATTGTTTCTTCTTAGACTTTTTCCAGCCATCCAGTATTTCCTGTTCTGTTGGTAAAGGGGGTTCTATTAAATTCTTCTTCATAAAAATTACAATTGACTTTGAAACAGTCGGCTGTACCTTAAGTATAGCCTGAACTGAAACTGTCTCTTTAGTATACGACGAATCCAGGATCAAATTGTTACCCTCCCACCTTCCTGCAGAACTTTTGAAAATAAGGTCACTTTCCATTAAGGGCAAATAAGAGCCATCCTTTAGTTTTCCAACAACATTAATGTAATTGTGGATACCCTTTTTCAGGCTGTCCGTATATAAGTTGAAATAAATGCTATCAATTTTTTGCGCTTTACCGGCTACTGCACTACACAGAAATAATACTGATAAAATGAGGGTAGAACTTTTTTTCATGGCCCAGTGTAAAGCAATTATAAAACCAAAATTAAATACCCTTGGAAAAATGTAGTTGCCGCATTGTTAAAATCCAATACGCCTGCTATTTAAAGAATTAATAGTAGCAGCGCCAACTAATTCGTCGTGCCTGCCTGCCAGGGATCGGTAATAAATAAGGATTGTATAGTCATTTTCTGTTTCCCAAAAATTGCCATCAGTCTGTTCTGTGGAGCTGGTGGCTTTGCGGTTGCCTGCATCTTTCGTTACAAATGTGTAGCTATAAAATCCCTGCTTCAAAAAAAGTGCCTTTTCATATACACCTTGTTCTGCATTATATACCATTGCCGAGGTGTCGTTTGTATTGTACATATTAAATTCACCTACCAAATACATCTTTTTGTTTACGTAAGGTTGGTTGTTAGTAGGAATAAAGGTGAAGTGCACCTGCCCATAATCGCCCTGCCACCACGGGTTGTCTGTATCAGTTGAAGCAATGTAATAATGTCCATTAAAATCCTTGAAGTTTATGTATCTCTGGTTGCTTCGTTCAGCATCAGGTTCTATAAATATCTCTGTATTGTTTCGATCGTACACTGTTTTTGCCACATGATTACCTCTAAACCTGAAGCTCCGTAAATCAACCCATCTAAATTCTTTTCCCGCAGGAAAAACTGCTTCATTCTCAGTATTAAATTCCAGCATATTACCCCTGATGAATGTAGGCTTTAGACCGGTAATGGCATTATCCCATCGGTTGTTTTGTAAAATGACAGCTTTAATTTGTTGCTGTGGATTTACAACATTCATCTGAGATTTACTTACTGAAAACTGGACTTTCTGATGAGTTCTGAAGAGTTCAGAATTGAAGGGTTGTAATATCTGGGCGGCAATATCACTTATTCTTTCCACCACCAGCACCCTGCGTGTAAATGCCAGCTTACTGGTATCACCATCCAGGTAGACTTTTAAAAGATAATTGCCACTTTTGGTTGGTGTTGAATTGCGATCAGGCAAAATTGCCTGGTAGTGTATATATTTTGTAAAGGCTAATGATGATACCCGGTATTGATTCAGTCTTACGTTTGAAAAACCCTTTATGTAATCGAAAGTACTAAGGTTGGCAGGTGTCCAGTCGGCATTACATAATTCAAACCCTACATAATAATTTTTAACTCTTGCATCCAAATCATCAAAATGCAGTTCAAACTGATCGGCCGAATTGAGGGTTAATAATGGATATGCCATCTGATCGCCCCGCATAAAAACTTTTACACCATTTATATTAGGCATTTTAATAACGTCAACATTGCCTTGCGCAAAGCTTACTATACTAACAAGCAACGCCAATAAGGCTATCATCCATTTTTTCATCTTTAAATTTTACGGAACTAAACGTACAACAATCAGCCGACACTAATTGGTTTTGTTGTATTGAAATGGTGAGTGTAGTTTTGAAAATATCTAAAACCATGCCGATTGAATGTAGCCGCAGTTATTGCACGCAGAATAGCTTTTAATTCACAAAAGTCCTTTTCAAGGTTTATTATACGGCTGGCTATTGCTGCCACAACTTTAAGTGTTGCAGCCATGATCATTACCCTGGCATTTGTAAATGGATTTCAGCAAACTGTTAGCCAAAAAGTTTTTAGTTTTTGGGGGCACCTGCGTATACAACGTTATGAGCCTAACAAAGCACTCGTTGCCGAGGAAACACCTTTGGATAAAGATGAGCAAGTTGTTAAGCGGTTAAGCAAGTTCCCTCATATAAAAACTATCCAATCCTTTGCTACCAAAAGTGCTGTATTGCAATCCGGCGCTAACATAGAGGGTATTTTATTTAAGGGAGTAGAAAAAGAATACGATTTTGGTCATCTTCAAAATTTTTTAAAATCGGGCAGGTGGTTGCGGTTCGATGATACTTTATACAGCAAAGAGATTGTGCTTTCGCAACCATTAGCCCAACAGATGCAGATTAAAGTAAACGACACTATAAAAATTTATTTTATAGATGCAGCAGGGGGCAAAAGCAACTTCAGGCGTTTAACAGTTGCCGGCATATATAAAACCGGCATAGAGGAATACGATAAATTGTTTGCCATTGGCGACCTGCGATTGATTAACCGTTTAAACAATTGGTCGCCTAACCAAATTGGAGGTTACGAGATTTTTTTAGATGATTATAAATTGATGGATTCTGTAAATGAAAAGATTTACTATACTGCCATTTTACCTGAGAAATGGATTAGCCGTACGGTAAAGGAGGTATACCCAAACATATTTGACTGGCTCAACATACAAGACGTAAACAGGGATGTAATCTTTATTGTTATGTCTATTGTAGCCATCATTAACCTGGTAACATGCCTGCTTATTTTGGTATTAGAAAGAACCCGCATGGTAGGCATATTAAAAGCTTTAGGCAGCAGCAACTGGACCATTCAAAAAATGTTTTTATACCATGCCAGTTATATAACACTTATTGGTGTGGGCAGCGGTTTAATTATTGGCATTGGAGTGTGCCTGTTACAACAACAAACAGGCTTTATTAAACTGGACGAAACAGCTTACTATGTATCTACAGCGCCGGTGTACATAATTTGGTGGCAGGTGTTGGCCATTTGCCTGTCTACAGTAGTAGTATGTTTTCTATCACTCATCATACCTACACTTATTGTAAGAAGTATACAACCGGTAAAGGCTATACAGTTTAGGTAGCAGCATTTGGTAATGGCGTTTGTAGCTTCAAAGTAAATAGATGGAAACAAAGCTTTAGACAGCCACTTAGGAAATTTTATTTGCGCCTGCCCTTTCCTACATCGTACTGCAAAGTTTTAAAATGCTTTTTCGGGTAAGGATTCTTCCGTAATTTTTGTTGAAATTTTAATTAAATCTCACGGTATCTTCAGTCCATTTAAACAATCGCTCAATGAAAACTACTAACGACCCTGCCACAGATAAAAGCTTCCATATAGCTGAAACTTCAGGGGTTTATACCAGGAGGGCATTTACCAAAGTACTAGCCATAGGTGGAAGCTCCCTTATTTTATCGCCCTTTATTGCCTGCGCTAACAAGGGGTTTAAGAAAGATAAACTGGGGATAGCCCTGGTAGGCCTTGGTTATTATAGTACGGATTTACTGGCACCCGCCTTGCAACAAACAAAAAATTGTTACCTGGCAGGCATCGTTACGGGCACCCCTTCCAAGGCCGAAGCCTGGAAGCAGAAATATAACCTTGCCGATAAGAACATTTACAATTACCAGAACTTTCACCAGCTTGCTAATAACGACGATATTGATGTGGTATACATTGTGCTGCCCCCATCTATGCATAAAGAATATGTAATAAAAGCCGCCAATGCAGGCAAACATGTTTGGTGCGAAAAACCTATGGCCATTACTGAACATGAATGCCAGGATATGATAGATGCCTGTAATAAAAATAATAAGAAGTTAGCCATTGGCTACAGGTTACAGCACGAACCCAACACACAGGAATACAGGCGAATTATTAAAAATAAATTATTGGGTAATGTAAAAAAGGTGCGGTGCGAAGCTGGCTATGTAGAAGGCAGAACCAACCATTGGAAACAAAACAAAGCAATGGGTGGCGGGGTACTGTACGATATGGGTGTTTATGCCATACAAGGTGCCAGATTGGGTACGGGCATGGAGCCCATATCCATTGTTTCAGCAACAACCTCTACCACCCGACCCGAAATTTATAAGAATGGCCTTGATGAAACTACGACTGCAACGCTTGAATTTAATAATGGTGTACTGGCAGATATTAAAACAAGTTTTGGTGAAAATATCAATATGCTTGACGTCAACTGCGACAAAGGCCTTATCAAATTATCGCCATACCAGGCTTACACCGGTGCTAAAGGCAGCAGTCCATTGGGCGACATTAATTTTGCTTACCAGGTGCCCTGGCAGCAGGCTAAACAAATGGACGACGATGCCTTAAGTATTATGCAGGGAAAACCTATGCAGGTACCCGGCGAAGAAGGGTTGAGAGATATAAGAATAGTGGAGGCAATTTATAAATCAGCCTCCGGTGGCCAGCAGGTTAAGTTGTGAGTTGGGGTGTGATTAGAGTTGTGAATTATGGGTTATGATTAGGGGTTATGAATTAGGGAATGGCCTGCTTTACGATTGAGTGTTTGGCAATACTTGTTGTCGCTACTAACTTTTATCAAATGGCTGCTTTCTTCTAACTTCTACCTCCTATCTTCTTACTTCTTGCTACTGAATAATGACTAATGACTATCCTCTCCCACTAAATGTGATAGAATAATACCCGTAGCTACAGCAGCATTTAAAGATTCAGCCATGCCTTTTTTAGGTATGGTTACCGGGTGAGTTATTTTAGATAGTACATCGCTTCTTATGCCTTTTGATTCATTACCAATGACCAAAATTCCTTCCTTTATTTTTTCAGCTTCATAAACATTGTTACCCTTTAGAAGTGCACCATAAACAGGAACTTTTTTTTCACTGAGCCATTCATTTAAATTGACATACCAACACTGAACCCGCGTTATACTACCCATTGTTGATTGAACTACTTTGGCGTTGTACAGATCAACACAATCCTCGCTGCAAACAACCTGAGTTATTCCAAACCAATCTGCTATTCGTAAAATGGTCCCCATATTTCCAGGATCCTGTATTCCGTCTAAAGCCAAAAGGCAATGGTTTTTAAGGATGGGGTCACCCGTTGGCCTTTGCTGTCTTGCTATAAGTAATACCTGGTTAGGTGTTTGCAATTGGCTGATCTTTTCTAACTGTATTGTTGAGATTTCAGTGAAAGGGAAATTAAGAATAGGCTGTACTTCAATCCACTCTTTTAAAGCATAAATATGAAGTATATTTGCTTGTGCCAAAAGCAGCTCCTGCACCAGTTTTGGCCCTTCAGCCACAAACACGTTGTCAGCATCACGTTGTCTTTTGTGGCATAAAGATTGAATATATTTGACTTCGTTTTTACTCAGCATTTCATTTATGTTTCAATCGAAAAAGCCTGCAAATATCTCCTTTTTATACATCTGCATGGCGCTCTTATTGTTTGCATCGTGCACGGTTGTTAAGCAATATCCTACAAACAAGCCTTTCGTTTTTAAAAACATAATAAATGTTGAAGGCAATATTTCGAAAGATGAAAAAAAGCGCCTTGAACTAGACCTCCAAAATTACTGGGACGACAGCCTGAAAGTTAAAATGATCACCCAGTTTGGAATTAGGACTGTTATAAAAAAACCCAACAGATTTGATAGTTTGGCCATCAATTCTTCCATTGCATTTATGCGGAGTTATCTAAATTCACAGGGATACTATAATGTAATTCTTAACGACAGCATAAACATAGATACGGTTAAAGACCAATTGAGAACCACGGTGTTTATGAACATAAGCCTTGGTAAAAATCTCACCATTGATTCTTTGGCTTTTGATTTTAAAAGTGCTGACCTGCAACAAATAATTAAGGCCAACGAAAAGGAATTTCAATTAAAAGAAGGAAAGCCCTATTCGAAGCAAATTATTGCTACAGAACTTGACAGGCTTGTAACACTGTTTAGAAAGAACGGATACTACAAGCTAAACCGTGAAGACCTGGTTGCTGTTGTAGATACTACGGATATTTCATTGCTCGAAATAACGCTTGACCCATTTGAACAGGCGCGACAGATTGCAGAAGCTACAGAGCGAAGAAGACTAAACCCCACTGTTGATGTTTCGATAAGAGAAAGAGATACTACTGAAATTTTTTCGAAATACTATATAGGTAATGTGTTTTTCTACCCACAGGCAAGGATTAACGACATACCCGATTCATTAATGCAAATGAATTATAATATCGTATTTACCAAGGGAAACAAAACCAGCAAGCAGAACACTCCATTCATACATTTCAGACCTTTGGATGAGCATACTTACCTGCGAAAGGGAGCATTGTACAATGAAGTACAATATTTTAAAACGGTAAATGCCTTAAGCCAGTTGGGCACCTGGAACCAGGTTGATATAAGAACCAGGGAAATGACTGATACCATCCATAACTTCATTCCGGGAGACTCTTCAACTGCTGCACAGGTCAGGGTTGATTCGGTTAACATGCTCAACTTTCATTTGTTTTTAACTCCTGCTCAAAAATATTCCATCAGCACCGACCTGGAAGTAAGCCGTAACAGTGGAACCATTCTTAATGGAAACCTGTTGGGAATAGCCAATAATATTACGCTTCGTAACCGCAATGTTTGGAAAGAAGCAATTCAGTCTGGAACGATTGTAAGGAACGGAGTAGAACTATCACTGGCTAACAATGCGCCACTGCAAACATTTCAATCAAGTGTTTCACATACATTAAGCATTCCCCGTTTATTGGCGCCCTGGCAATTTAACAGGATGAAACGACTGGATGCCTATAAAACTGTAGTTAATTTTTCTGCTGCATATACTGAGCGTCGTAATTTTTTCAGGCTTAGATCTTTAATATCATCGTACGGTTACGAATGGAAAAAAAAGAATAATATTTGGTTATATAAACCGCTTAATGTTGAATTGAATTCGCTGGACATACTACCCGGCCTTGATAGCGCATTTATAAAAAATCCGTTTTTACGTACGGCCTTTAACACAGGTTATGTAGTAAGCCAAACGCTCACGTTTAATACCACCTTTGCAGGAAACAAACCAAACGTAAGTAACTATGTTCGTTTATCGGCTGAAGAAGCCGGGGGCCTGCTCGGCTTTTTAAAAGGGTTGAATGATAAGATATACCGCTATATTAAAGTGGAGGGTGAGTTTAGACAATTAAAAAGTTTTAGAAAGACAGCCCTCGCCTATCGCTTTTTTGGAGGCATTGGCTACAACTATAGCAACGACCCAAAGATTGGCCAGTCCCTGCCCTTTTTTAAACAATTTGTAGCTGGCGGACCAAATAGCATGCGTGCCTGGCCATTGAGGCAACTGGGCCTTGGCTCATCGCTGCTGAGCGATACTTCTACCAGTTTTAAAGACCGCTATGGAGATATACAATTAGAAACAAACATTGAATACCGTTTTCCTATTACAACCATAAGCACCATTAAAATAGGCAGCGCAATTTTTGCCGACATTGGCAATATCTGGAACCTGAAAAACAATGTGACCAATGCTAATAGTAAACTTACCTGGAACCGCTTTGCACGTGATATT
Source organism: Chitinophagales bacterium (assembly GCA_038211085.1). Taxonomy (GTDB): domain Bacteria; phylum Bacteroidota; class Bacteroidia; order Chitinophagales; family Chitinophagaceae; genus Segetibacter. Next base: position 39,989 of record JBBQVY010000001.1, read on the forward strand.
GCCATTGGTGTTGGCTCGGGTCTTCGCTTCGATTTCAATTATTTTCTTATCCGCTTCGATTTTGCCTTTAAAGTTAAAGACCCTGCCCGCATAAAAAACAATGGCTGGATAAACATCAGAGATTTTGAATGGCGCAACAAAGAGTTTGAAATTGAAGGTGCTGACGGAACCGTACTAAAGAGGAACAACTATGCATTTCAATTGGGCATTGGCTTACCGTTTTAAGGGTGAATGCTGAAAGAAGTAGGAAAATGGTTAAGGGTAAATGGTGGGAGAAAATAGGAACTGAAAAATTGATTATTCATTCTTCACTATTGACTATAGAGTTTGACCCAATGACTATTGACCCAATGACCAATGACAACTACTGACCATTGACTATAGACCATTGACTATTAACTGCCCTGCTTTTCACAAACTCCCCGTACCATTTACCTGAGCTTTTTATAATGCGCTTTTGAGTCTTAAAATCAACATGGACCAAACCAAAACGTGGCTGATATCCTTCGGCCCATTCAAAGTTGTCAGTAAAACTCCAAACGAAATAGCCACTCACATTTATACCTTCCCGCTTTGCCCGAAGCACCTGTTGAATATGCTGTTGTAAATATTTTGTTCTTTGATGGTCGTACACTTTGTCATTAACTACAACGTCGGCAAAGGCTGCTCCATTCTCTGTTACAATCAACTCCTTTATGTTATACGAGCCAAATTTTTTCAGCATCTCATAAATACATTCCGGGTACACTTCCCACTTCATTGCAGTTATGTCAACTGAACGTTGGGTTGCCGGTACAATCCTGGCCCAAATGAAGGGTTTGTAATAGGAGTAGGCCACAATTTCACGGGTATAATTTTGAACGCCTATAAAATCCATGTCAAAACTTAACCTGCTTTCGTCGCCGGCCTTTACAAACTGCTCCAGGCGTTGCAATAATTTAAAATCTTTTACGGGGTATCCTTTGCCAACAAGCGGTTCAATAAACAGGCGGTTCACCAGGGCATCTACACGATTGGCAGCCAGGTAATCGCGTTCTGTTTGCCGGTAAGGTTGTATATACGAGCAGGAGATGGTAGTGCCCACTTTGCTGTTGGGTAAAAAGTCTTTAACTACCCGACCACCTTCGGCCTGGCAGAGAGCAGCATGATGCACAGCAGCTAAAAAATGATTGAGGCCCTTTTTACCAGGTGCATGAATGCCCAAAAAATGACCGGCACCCGTAAAAACCAATGGTTCATTTAACACCATCCAATGCTTAACCCTATCGCCAAAGGCTTTCATACACACAGCAACATAGTCGCAAAACCAACCAATGATATCGCGGTTTGTCCAGCCGCCCTTTTGCTCCAAAGCGTAGGGTAAATCCCAATGGTACAGGGTTATCCATGGCTCTATACCCAGTTCAAGACAAAAGTCTATCACCTTGTTATAAAACTCAATGCCCTTATAATTTATGGTGCCGGTGCCGTTTGGTAAAATTCTGCTCCATGAGATAGAGAACCGGAAATTGGGAATGTTCATGGCACTCATCAGCGCAATGTCTTGTGCATAATGGTGGTAAAAATCGCAGGTTACATTAGCGTGTTGATTGGCTAAGGTTTTACCGGGCGTTTGGGCAAATACATCCCAAATGGATTCTCCTTTTCCATCCATATCATGGGCACCTTCTACCTGGTATGCAGCCGTTGAAACACCCCATATAAAATCATCCCCAAAATCTTCTTTTGTATACTCCATTAACGGCTGTTATAGGTTCGAAACAATTTTCTTTAGTGTTTCCTTTCTTAATTTTTTTGCAGTGTATACTTTCTTTCCCGCCTTTAATTGTGAGGTGATTTCAGAAGCATGCTTGTTAAGGATAGTTAAAAAAATGGCTTCAGTTTCATCGGGATAATCAACAGGTACTGTAGCATCATTTTCCAGCCAGTTAATGATTGTTTCAATATGTTTCTTTTTTAAGGATTTGATAGCCGGTACGCCCATTTGCTGCAAGGCGGCAGCATTACATTGCTGCTCATACTGCCCCTTCATTGGAATTACCAATAGCTTTTTTTTCAGGAATAATGCCTCTGCCGGGGTTTCAAAACCTGCGCCACAAATCACCCCCTTACATGAGGCCATGCTTGCAATAAAGTCATCATTATTTATCGGGCATATTTCAATGCTCTTACTGCTGATCTTAATTTTATTGTGTTTCGAAAACACCTGCCACTTTACATCTTTGCAAGCACCCAAAATTTTAATGATCCGTTCATCGCTGTATGCAGGAAGATAAACTGTGTAGTGCCCCTTATTTGTAACGGGCATTTCTCTTACCTGCTTACGGATGACCGGGGTAAAAATATTATCGTCGTAAGCTTTAAAGTGAAAGCCATACTTATAATTTACAGGTGCATATTTTTTTAATATTGCCCTGCCCAATAAATCGCTTTTTGCAGGAGGAGGAGATTTTTTATTAAGCACTGCAGCCTGGTGACTTACCCCAATACAAAGTTTGCCTTTTTGATAACAGGCCCATGCCGAAACAGGTTCAAAGTCATTTATCACAATGTCGTAGTCCTGAACAGGTAGATGATTGATCTCATTAAACAACACCCGCAGGTGGCTTCTTTTATAAGTTTCAAAAAGGTCTATTCCTCCCTGCTTACCAAATATAAAACTTAGCCCTTCGTACCGGTACTTAACCTCAAATGGCAGGTCAACCTCAGCCTGTGTACCGCTAAGCAATACATCTACATCATAATGCTTTTGAAGTATCGGTACAATTTCTCTTGCCCTGGCTACGTGGCCGTTACCGGTGCCTTGTATAGCATATAAAATTTTCATAAGCGCATCAGGTTAAACTCCTGTACCATATTGTTGAATAATTCGCTTGTGTTCAAATCTTCTTCCACCTCTTCGTCCTTTAGTAACATACTCTTCTTGTCTTCTTCGCTGAACCTATAAATACTCCAAACCCCATTAACACATTCAAGAGCTGAAAGATTTTCAATCCAGTCGCCGGAATTCATATAAGTGATACTTCCCTGGTCGTTACTGATTTGCCTGATCTCAGGGTGATGAATGTGTCCGCATACTACATAATCGTATTGGTTGCTGATACCAATGTCTGCGCTGGTTTGTTCAAAGTTATTTATAAATGATACGGCAGATTTTACACTGTTCTTTATCTTTTTTGAAAGTGATATTTTGCCCTTTTTAAATATTTTTTCGGAGATGAAGTTGGCCATGCTGTTAATGATGATGAGTGTATCGTAACCCACCGCTCCCAGCTTAGCCAGCCATTTGGAATGCTGCATGGTTACATCAAAAACATCGCCATGAAAAACCCATGCTTTCTTATCACCCGGCAGGTCGAGGATCACCTTATTTACTATACGGAAGGAGCCCATTTTAAGACCAACAAATTTGCGCAGCATTTCATCGTGGTTGCCAGTAACATAATAGGTCTTTACACCTTTTCCAATCCAGCTAAAAATATGTTTTACCACCTTCATATGGCTCTTAGGCCAGTAGTTTTTGCTAAACTGCCATATATCAATAATGTCTCCGTTTAAAACCACCGTTTTTGGACGTATACTTTTTAGGTAATACAATAATTCTTTGGCCCGGCAACCATAAGTACCCAGGTGTATGTCCGATATTACCAGTACATCCACAACACGTTTTTGCTTTTTCATTTAGTTAAGGATTGCGCAAGACGGAAGAAAAATTAATAAATGACGGGACAACTAACCGTGAAAGCACATTAGCAATAAAATTGTTGGCAGCCTTGTAAAACCTACTCTTATGCTTTGCATTTAAAACAGGCCGGGATACAATTTTTAAAGAAGAATGATTGCCAATTTGAGATTCATTTAAAAGTAGCATATATGGACGTTTATGCAAAATACCGATTGCATGTAAAGCGAATGTTACCACTGTATTACCTAAGTATTATGTATCATCCGCAGCTACTGTTAATTACTAACTTTAAAATAAAAAAGCCGCTCTGCAATAGCAGAACGGCTTATGAATATTAATGTGGTTATATTTAAAACTTAGTCCATGTTCTCCACCATGTGTCGCCTATAGCGCAGGCACCTTTATATGCTACCTGTGTAAAACCTGTAAGTTTTGAGGCTGAAAATAGTGCACCGCTTGCAGCGGGAGAACCAGCATCAGCAATGTTGAAGTCTGGCGCTGTATAGTTAAATGGAGCGACCAATTTAACATCGCTATTATTTGCAAGTATAGAATTGCTATAGGCAGCAGTACTGTACCACGCCAATATAGATGCATTATCTGCACCAGTTGCTGCTGTAGAACTTGCTGCATACACAACAGGTAGCGGGCTGCCAGCTATAATGGTTCCCTGCACAAATAATGACGGTGTTGTACCATTTATGTTGTTATCAGTAGGCACTCCTTTGGAAGCATCGATAATTAATCCCCTTGGCCAGCCGGCAATAATGGAATTGTATAAAGAAATAGTGGAGTTACGGCGTATTTGCGCACCAGCTAAAAACTTGCTATTACCAATGTTGGTAAGAGTAGCTTTTGGACCAAGAACAGTCATGTTACTAAACACTGCAGACGTTTGTGGAGTAAGGTTACTTCCATTAGCGTCGTTATCGCTTTCAAAGGCTTCGCTATTGCTAATGTCTGCTACAGCAGAATCACGCAAGGCAATACCAAATTGTACTTTTCCGGCAAAGCCGTTGTCTGTATCAAAATCATCATCAAGAGTGCGGAATGAGATGAGGTGACGGCAATTTACATTTCCGCCAAACCACTCAAAACTATCGTCGTTGGCATAAGATACCTGCACATAATCAACCACTGTCTGGCTACCTACACCACCGAAAGTAAGACCATTGATTTCCTTATCGGGTAAAAAAGCATAGCCGGCATATTCAATACGGACATAGCGTAAAATACCACTGTTATCAGCGGGGTTTTGTTGCTGTGTTACGGGTGTACCATATAAGCCCAAACCATCACTGTTATTAATACCTCCTTCAATTTCACCAAGCCCCTGCTGACCGTTAAAAGATGCATTGGTTGGTGCATTACCAAGTATTACCACGCCAGCCCAGTCGCCACGTTGTGGAGTAGCTGCTTCTGAGGTAAACACAATTGGTTTAGCAGCAGTGGCATCAGCAATTATTTTGCTGCTGCGGGTAATGATCAAGCCGCCGTTACGGCCGCTTTCACCAACTATTTTAGTGCCCGGCTCAATGGTTAAAACGGCGCCATTGGTTACATATACAAGACCACGCAGTTTGTAAACAAACTCTGCCTTTAATGTTCTGTTGGAGGTTATCCTGCCTTCCAAAATAGTATTCTCGGTAGTGCCACCCGGCTGGGTTACAACCGTAGTTCCACCGTCCACTTCTATCTTACGGCACCCGGTCATAAATAAACCGCCTGTTATCAGCAAAAGAAACAACTTTTTCATACTTCGATTTTATTAATTTTTCGTGTGTTTGGTTATTTGATGTTATACGAAAGTGATAGACTAACATTGCTGCCATACCTGCGTTTTATTGCAAGTGCATCTGAACCCTTATCATACTTTTTATTGTCATTCAGGTCGTGATAATAGTTAGCTGGCCTGTTTAGTAAGTCAGAGATATTTAGTTTTATTTCGGCTTTCTTATTAATAATTTTCTTAGCTATTTGCATATCAAATAACGGACGACTTGCCTCCCATACCGGTGGATAGTCATTACCACCTACATACAGGATGCGGTCACCGATCTGGTTGTATAATAGTGTTGTTGATAGGCCCAGCTTATCTACATCGTACTGCACCGATGCATTAAGCACGTACGGGCTCTGACCTTGCATTGGTCTCTTAAGTTGGAAGTTATTCCGTTCTACCCTGTTGTAGATGTAAGAGACGTTAGACTGTACGGTGAAGTTTTTTAGAGCTTCATTAAAGTCTAGCTTTTTTCTGTACTCTAATTCTATACCATAGCCCTTTGCCTGGTCTGCATTAATGTAGTTGAAAGTACTTGAGCTACCGGCACCACTTTGATTAAAGTATAACTCAATAGGGTTCTTAAAATATTTATAAAAAACACCTACTGTAAAAATTTCTCCGGCTCTTGGGTACAGCTCGTATCGAACATCCAGGTTGGTAATTTTTGTACGTTGTAAGGTTTTGTTACCGGTTACTGTTGCACCAAGGTCAAAGTCGAAAAAGGCAAAATCGCTCAATTCTCTAAACTCCGGCCTTATAACTGTTTGCGACGCAGAAACCCTGATATTGGTTTTATTATTGAGCTTATAAGTAAAGTTTACGCCTGGCAAATAATCCCTCACCTGGCTGTGTACATGGCGGCTATCACTGGCTTTAACGCTGCCTATTAACTGATCGTAATCTTCTACCCTTACACCCCACACGGCCCTGATTTTTTCGCTGAATTGGTTATCGAATTGTAGAAAACCGGCATTTAAAATTGTGTTGGCTATATACCGATACTGGCTGCCTGCAAGTTCGTTAAATGCAAACTTGTTATCGAAGCCTGTACCAAAGTTGTTCGGACTAAATATTTGATCTTCCGGTAAAGCCTGCAACGCTTTGTTTTCGCCGGCAGGTATGTATATGGCGAATGGCCTTGAGTTAAATATGCGATCCTTTACCTGGAAGAAGTAACCGGCTTTTACTGTTTGATTTAAATCGAACAACTTAAAACTTTTAGAAACATCAGCCCCGGTGTTGTAGATGTAGTCGCTTAGGAAACCATAATAACGGCTGCCACTTTTTTGTGAAGTGCTGCTTGCAGAAAGTAGTGCCAGGTAAGGTGCATTAACTTCATCAGCGTCCTGGTTGTATTGTATACGGCGCTGGTCGGGTATGTACTGATCTAAAATGTTGAAACTGCCGTACCAGTGTAGTTTTGTTTTAAGTGCTACCAGGTTATGGTCTCCCGAAACCATGGTATTAAAAAAAGTATTTGTTTTTAAAGCCAGCTCACTTGCCCGAATGTTCTCACCATTAATGGCATTCAATTCAAAATCTTTACCTGTTCTCTTTGTTACATAATCATTGGCATTTACGTTCAACAGGTTTTTAAAAGATATTTTATGATTGTTACCAAGTTGCAGGGTAATGTTTCCCAAAGCACCCCACAAAACATTCTGGCTGTAGTTGTCATTCTGATAATCAAAATTTACAGAGGCTACATTGTTTTGTACTGAGTATATACGGTTATCAAATTGTGTTCTCTTATTAGTTTGATTGTAGTTGACCGCGAAAATTGCTCCGAGTTTATAATTATCCTTAAAGCGTTTATTAAAGCCACCGCTTACCTGGAAGCTCTTGTTTAGAACCGGGAAAAAGTTTGAATTATTTTTTCCGGAAGACCAGATATTTTCAAAGGTTTTTCCAAATTCAGTTTTCGGTCCTTGTGCCAAACCACTGTAATTGTTTTTGGTGGGAAGGTTAGAAGGCAATGCCCGGGTTCCATCGTCAAAACCTAAAAAATCGTATTTGCCACCTTTGTAAGTATAAAAATCGCTGCCGATTGTTTGGGTGTTAAAACCTGTACCTATTTGCACATCCAAAAAGTTTTTGGTAGGAACATCTTTTGTATTTACCTGCACTAGTCCGCCAGCCCACTCACCTGTTAACTCAGGTATAAATGATTTATTGATGATTATATTATCAATCATGGAAGATGGAAAAATATCGAAGGAGAAAGTCTTTCTATCAGGCTCTGTACTGCCCAACAAAATACCATTTAACATAGCCTGGTTGTAGCGATCGCTTAAACCTCTTACTACTAAATATTTACCTTCCTGTATACTGGTACCGGGTACACGTTTTAAAACTTCACCTGTGTTTTTATCCGGCGATCTTCTTATAGCTTCTGCAGATACAACCTGTGCTACTGTACTTGTATTTTTTTGGTAAGCAATTAAGGAGTTAATACTTTCCTTTTTGATAGAAGAAGATTGAACGGTGACTGTCTCTAAAGTTTTTTGAGCATCTTCTAACAGAATTAATAATTCTTCTGCACCGGGTGCAGTAATAGCAAGGCTTTTATCCTGGTAACCTATAGCTGAAAATAAGAGTGTAACTTTTTTAGTATCGGCAACGGGCAAACTAAAATTTCCCTCTATATCTGAAGATACACCCCTGGAAGTACCCTCTAGTTTTACCGACACACCAACCAATGCTTCATTACGTGAATTGTGAATTTTTCCACTAATCCTCACCTGTTGCGAATACGCAGAAAAAAATAACAAGAAAATGAAAAAAGATAAAGAAATAAAAGTCTTACTGACCATTCGTGATTTCATGCTGCAAAACTAAAATCCCATTGTTTCGTAATTGTTACCCCAATGTTATGAGAATATTAAGAAGTATAGTTTAACTTATAGAATTAGCCCATGTTTTGCGTACGCATTCATTATTGAATACAAAACGTTTTGTAGTTAGTGTGGCATTCTATGTTATGTAATTATTAAGAAAAAACTTTTGCTGCAAGCTTGGGAGCATAATTCTATTTTTGCGAAAATTATCTACCGTATGGGTCTCAACTCTTTTGGAAAATTGTTCATGCCTAAAAACAAAATATTTTACGAATTATTTGAGGAAGTAGGCATAACTGTTCGTAAAATGGGAGCGGTCCTTAAGCAAATAGTTAACGAGCCAGATTACGACAAGAGGGCTTCGCTAACTACACAATTAGAGGACCTTGAGCACATTAATGACGATCATACGCATAAGATATTTACCGAATTAGGGCGCAATTTTATTACCCCCTTCGATCGTGAGGATATACACACACTTGCCTCAGCGCTTGATGACATAGCAGATTACATTTATGCATCAGCTAAAAAGATCAACTTCTACAGGGTTAACCCCAATGACACCGGTATTCAAAAAATGGCTGAATTAATTGAACAGGGTACCATACATGTTCAAAGTGCCGTAAAGGAACTAAGGGACATGAAAAATCTTCGGTTAATTACAGAAGCCCTGGTTAGGGTGAATGACATTGAAAACCAGGCCGACGATATTTTTGACCTGAGCATTGAAAAGCTCTTTAACCAGGAAAACGATTTTAAAGAGGTAATTAAGAAAAGAGAAATATACCAGGTAATGGAAATTGCAACTGATAAATGCGAAGATGCAGCCAATGTTATTGAATCAATCATTGTTAAATACGCCTAAGCTTCTTCAAATTTTTTCGCTGGTAAACTGACTGTATGACTGCAATACTTATCATCATAATTGCCTTTGCCTTTATTTTCGATTATATCAATGGCTTTCACGATGCAGCCAATTCTATAGCTACTATTGTTTCTACTAAAGTATTAACACCTTTCCAGGCTGTTATTTGGGCGGCAATTTTCAATTTCTCTGCCTTCTTTATTTCCAAGTATATCATTGGTGGATTTGGTATTGCTGATACCATTGCCAAAAGTGTAACCATAACCAGGGGCGATCCCTTAGCTATGTATGTTATTCTTGCCGGGTTATTATCTGCAATAATCTGGAACCTTATCACGTGGTGGTTTGGTATACCTTCAAGCTCATCGCATGCCTTAATAGGAGGTTTAATAGGCGCTGCCGTTACACGTTACGGAACGATTAAGGTGGTTGTTGCCAGCAAGGTTATTCCAATTATTTCTTTTATTGTTTTTGCACCATTGATAGGAATGATCATCGCGTTTTTTATAACGGTTATCATTGTACATCTTTCCAAACGATCTAATCCTTACAAAGCTGAAAAATGGTTTAAGAGATTACAATTAGTTTCTTCGGCATTGTTTAGTATAGGACACGGAGGTAACGATGCCCAAAAAGTAATGGGACTGATTGGTGCAGCAATGTTAGCCAGTAATTACATAAAAAGCTTTAGCGAAATACCTGACTGGGTTCCGATTTCATGTTTTATTGCAATAGCTTTTGGTACCATGAGCGGTGGATGGAAAATTGTGAAGACTATGGGTACACGTATTACCAAGGTAACTCCACTCGAGGGTGTTGCCGCAGAAACTGCTGGTGCTATCACCTTATTTTTGACCGAGCATTTTAAAATACCTGTAAGTACTACACATACCATAACAGGTGCTATTATAGGTGTAGGTGCCACTAAACGTCTTTCTGCAGTAAGGTGGGGTGTTACCGTAAACCTGTTATGGGCCTGGATTTTAACCATACCCGTAAGTGCATTATTAGCAGCAATCATCTTTTTTATTCTTAAAGCGTTTGTGTAGTAGCTATCTTTTCAAATCCTTGTCTTTCGCCTATTTACTCTATTTTGCGTTTAGTTAATTAATTCTTCTATGCAAAAAATTCTTGTTACCGGTGGCTGCGGCTATATTGGTTCTCATACCATTGTTGACTTACTTGAAAATGGTTTTGAGGTTATCTCTATTGACGATAATTCCCGGTCTACCAAATATTTACTGGATGGCATTTCAAAAATTACCGGTAAAAAAGTAAAAAATTATAATGTTGATCTGAAAGATTATAACGATACCCGGGCAGTTTTCCAGGAGAATGAAGATATACAGGGTATTATTCATTTTGCCGCATACAAAGCCGTTGGCGAATCTGTAGAGCAACCGTTAATGTATTTTGAGAACAATCTTTTCTCTCTTATAAATTTGATGAAGTGTGTGGAAGAATTTGAAATTCCGCATTTTGTTTTTTCTTCAAGTTGTACGGTATATGGCAATCCGGATACATTGCCTGTTACTGAAAATTCCGCTATTAAAAACGCAGAATCTCCTTATGGTGCCACTAAGCAAATGGGAGAAGATATTTTAAAATGGATCGTAAAAAATGGTAGTTCAAAAGCCATATTACTGAGATATTTTAATCCTGTTGGGGCTCATCCCTCCATACTTATTGGTGAGTTACCATTAGGGAAACCAGCCAACCTGGTGCCTGCCATCACACAAACCGCCATTGGTAAAATTGAACAGTTAACGGTTTTTGGCAAAGACTATCCTACACGGGATGGTACCTGCATACGCGATTACATTCATGTATCTGATATTGCGCATGCCCACACCCTTGCATTGCAATACATGATTGATAATAAAACAAAAACAAACTGCGACATATTTAATTTGGGAAGTGGTAATGGATACACTGTTTTAGAAGCCATTAATGCCTTTGAAGAAGTTAGTACCGCCAAATTAAATTATCTGCTTGGACCACGCCGCCAGGGCGATGTAATTGCTATTTACGCTAACAACGAACTTGCTGTAAATGAACTGGGTTGGATTATAAAGTACGACCTTAAAGATATGATGCGAACAGCCTGGTTGTGGGAGCAAAAGGTTAAGGAAGATGAACAAATTATTAAAAGCCAGCAATTTCAATTGAACTAAGAATTTTACTCATTATTTTTCAAGCCAACTCTTTAAAAAGTTGGCTTTTTTGTGCCAGCAAATCAGTTTTATATATAAAATTCCTGGAATGAGCGATTATTTACCGATATCCCTATCTTTCTGCCGATAATCGAAGCAATATTTTTAAAAACCGGGCTTTACAACCTATTTGTAAAATTTGCATCTATTATAGTTACAACCCCAACTAACCCCGGAATGCCAGCTTACTTAAACCGACTAATAGTCCTGATTTTTAGCATTGCCGCTCTTTCCCTTTTCCAGGGATGTACTAAAATGGCAGTTACAGGTCACCTGCAAAAATCAGGTATTGCCTTTACCTTCGACGATTACTCAGTAGACGAATGGTATCGGTGTCTTCCCTTGTTCGACTCATTTAACGTAAAGGCTACCTTCTTCATCTCTAACTATAATAAATTAAAAAAGGGAGAGATTGATAAACTCAGGGTTTTAAAAAAACGCGGTCATGAAATTGCTTTTCATACAACCAATCATTTCAATATGATTAAGTATTTAAACAATGAGGGCATGAATCTATTAATTGAAAATGAAATTGAAGCGGGGTTAAGTAAACTAAATGCAGATGGGTTTTATCCTACAACATTTGCTTATCCTTATGGACATCATAACCAGGCTTTAGACAACACCTTACTGAAATATTTTAAAAGCGTAAGAGCCCTGAATGGCACAAATAATTTTACAAAAAGCCTGGCAACAACCACTAACAATTCAATTTTATATGGCCTTGGAATTGATGAATCGAGCAAACGACCAATGAGTACGATTTTTCAACTGGTTACCAATGCACACAACGATAATAACTGCCTGGTTCTGGTGTCGCACCATACCGACTTACCGGGTACAAAATTTATTACAACCCAAAATACCTTGAGAAAAATTATTAAAAAAGCTGTTTCCTTAGACATGCACTTTTATACTGTTTCAGAAATATCCCGTTAGTTGCCTGGCGCATATAGCAATTATATAACAGCTTCTTATTCCCCTCCTCGTTGAATCATTTTGTTTTAAATTGCAACATACCATTTGTACTACCCGGCAATCTGGTATTTGGTTTTGATCTAACGTTGTGATGTTTTTTCATAGCATAATAATTGTACTTCAGCCTACCAAAAAAACAAAAAAACTTACATGCATCCTGACGATATTGAATTGCTGAACAAGTTTAGGCAACCAGAACAAAAAGAACGGGCGTTTACAGACATCATTAAAAAATACCAGGAGAAGCTGTATTGGCATATACGTCGCATGGTCATCGATCACGAAGACACCAACGATATTTTGCAAAACATGTTTATTAAAGTATGGAAGGGTCTGGAAAACTTTAGAGAAGACAGCCAGTTGTTCACGTGGTTGTACAGAATAGCTACCAATGAATGTTTAACCTTTCTTGAACAAAGAAAACGCAGGGCTTCTATAAGTCTTGGTGATGAAGAAAATGGACTGGCTAACAGAATTAAAGCTGATGAAGGCTTTGATATTAATAAACTGGAGTGGAAATTACAAGTTGCTATTCAGCAACTTCCTGAAAAACAACGATTGGTTTTTAACCTAAGGTATTATGATGAAATGCCTTATGAGGAAATGAGCAAAGTATTAGATACCAGCCAGGGAGCATTAAAAGCCAGTTACCATCATGCTGCCCGTAAAATTGAAGATTATATACTCAACCATTAAACCAAGCTGCTTTTAAAACGTCTCAAAAAGGAATGTTACCAAACACAGAAATATTATTAGAACTATCACAAATAAGCCCGGCTTTAACCAACATTAGTCGAAACCATGTTTATTCCGTACCCTTAAACTATTTCGACGGTTTGGCCGGCAATATCCTCCAACAAATTAAAGATGATATTGCCAGCCAAACTTTGGTAAGCACCGTAAATCCTTTTTCAGTTCCGGGAGGCTATTTTGATTTATTGCCCGGTGCTATTTTAGGTAAAATTAAACAAGCACAGGTAAGTAGGAATGAAGTACAGGATGAATTGGAAGAGACAGCACCTTTGCTCAATACCATCAGCCGAATACTGCCCTACCAGGTTCCTCCAGGGTATTTTGAAAACTTTACGGTAAAAACTTCCGGTAAGAAAGTTGTTGTACAACCAACGTCTAAGGTTATAAAATCAAGCTGGTTTAGCAGGTCGTACAAGTATGCAGCAGCCGCAGTAATTGCAGGAGTTGTTATTGTTTCTACATTCCTGCTTGCGCCTGATAACAACATTGAAAACCCATCTGGCAACTACACATCATCCATAAATATTCCGGCTGCGGTTAACAAAGCCAGCGAGGCTGATATCAAGGAGTTTTTAATTGATAATACCGTAATACCCGAGGCCACAGTTAGTATTACCGGTTCTAATAACGAAGTTGATTTTTTACAGGTGCTTGAAAATACCAGTGAAGAAGACATACAAGATTACCTGAAACAATATGAAGGAACTGCTGTGTTAAAGGGGAAGAGCAGCTAAAGAATTAAATATGAAAAAGATTTTACTACTGACTTTGTTTTTATTAAACATTAGTTACTTTTGTTACGCACAGGCTGATAAACGAAAGAACAATATCGAAGCGATTCAGATTGCGTATTTGACAAGAGAATTATCGTTATCATCAGAAGAAGCTCAAAAATTTTGGCCTGTTTACAACGAGTACCGCGATGAGTTAGTGAGTGTAAGGAAAGAGATAAGGAATGATGAAGTTTTATTTGAAGAGAAAGTTCTGAATATTCGCAAAAAGTATAAGACTGATTTTAAAAAAGTGTTAGGGACAGATCAAAGAGTTAACCAGGTTTTTGTAGCTGAAAAATCATTTAGAGATTTACTACGGAAAGAACTGATGAACCGCAGGGGAAACAAAGAAAGAGTTCCGGATTAATATTTTACAATATCACCGATATTAAACTTGGTGTTTTTCATAGGTTAGCAACGGCCAGCTCTTTTTAGGGCAGGCCATTTTTTTTAATGGCAAACTTCGCCTGAAAATTAATTTCTAAACTCCTGTGTAATCATTAGGCCATGCACGCCTCCATCTACAATGCCAATGGCCACCCTTGAATAAGCCGTACTTAAAATGTTTGCACGATGACCAGGCGAATTCATTAATCCACGGTGACAAATGGATATTGTTTGACCCAAAGCAAGATTTTCGCCCATAATCAAATACCTCACCTTCGATCTTTTTACACGGTCTGATGGCATAAGTCCTTCAGGAGTTTGGTGCGAAAAATATCCCCTGGCAAACATATCAATTGAGTGAGCCCTTGCTACTGGCAATACTTCAGGATCTGCAACCAGTGCCCTCAACTTCCGTTTCATTCTTTCAGCATTTATTAGTGTTAGCATTTGCTCCTCAAGTTCGGGCCGTACTGTTGGGTCAGTAACAGTAAACTGTAAGTCAACAGTAGTTTTAGATTGAGGCTCCACCGTAACCTTGTTTATTGAACGGCTGACGGCATCATTAAATACTGGTGCTAATTTATCCTCCAGCCATTCTACCTGGAGGGCTAATTTGGGTGCAACATTACTTGATTTTGTATGCTGGCTTATTGTATCGCTTATAGGCACTGATAGTAATAGTGCTGAAGCAATAGCAGAATAAATTAAGCCATTTACAAACCCTGGAAAGAGTCCCATTAATTTGTTTTCAACCGTTAGATGTGCATTTGGTGAAACATCCCTTAAAACTAGGTTGAAGAATGAAGAAAGTAGTAAACGAACTAGGACAATCACAATTAAAAAAGAAATTGGCCGCCCCCAAATACCTGTGACAGAAAGATAATTTGTAAGGAGTTTTTCAACAAAAGGATAAAAAATAATAGCTACGCCGAGGCTGCCCAACATTATAATGAGATCTACCAGGCCAAGTATAAAACCTTTTATATATCCACTCCACAGCGCTAATGCAATAATGATAATTAAAATGACATCTACATAATTCATAAAAAGAGATCCATTTTTATGTTGATTGGTAAAATGCTCCTGTTCACTAAGTTTGTTTGCAAACTGGGCAGACATTTTTTCGATTAAGTTGAAGTTCAGGTAAAACCAATAAGAAATAATAATGCCGAAAAATGTTTTGAAGTAAGAAATGACTACAAATTTTACTACTTCAATGTCTGCAATCATATTTTCAAAAGTCTGCTCTTACTGTGATTAACAAAAAAATAATAAAATTTAAAATGCGGTCTATACATTTGCCGCGGATTTGGTTCCTGTTACTAAACGGGATTAAAAGGGAAGTCCGGTAAAATTCCGGCGCTATCCCCGTAGCTGTATAGCCTTCTTTTCAGTAATGAAAAAGAAAAACAATTTAATAACATAGCCACTGTAACAACGGGAAGGCATTAAGTTGAGGCAAAGCCAGAAGACCTGCCAGATCAAATTATTTTATCATCGGGCTTTCGGGCGAAAAGCAAGAGATGTTAATGGTCTTTCTGTAGAAGTCGTTTTCATTTCGTCCCTTTCTCTGAAAGCTCATAGCCAACAAACTTTTGACTATGAGCAAAACAAATTTTCTCTTCACCGTATTTATTTGCTGTGCGTTTATTACCTCAGCACAAACCGACACCTTAAAGGGCAATGTAGACCCTGTTGTAATTACTGCTAACAAATATGAGCAAAAACAAAGCACTACAGGTAAAGTAATTACAGTAATCGACAAAGAACAACTTACAAAAAGCACTGGCAAAACCTTATCCCAGGTTTTAAACGAACAAGCCGGGCTTGTAATTAATGGTGCGCTCAACAATTATGGCAGTGTACAAACTGTTTACATGCGTGGGGCATCTTCAGGCCGCACTTTAATTTTGTTAGATGGCATACCAGTAAATGATCCCTCCATGATCAATAATGAATTTGATTTGAACCTGTTTTCACTCGACAATGTTGAGCGGATAGAAATATGTAAAGGTGCTCAGTCAACCTTATATGGCTCCGATGCCATTGGAGGAGTGATAAATGTAATAACAGCAAACGCGGAGGCGAAAAAACCATTTAATGTAAAAGCATCATTAAGTGGTGGCAGCCTGGGTACATTTAAAGCCAATACCCAGCTTTATGGCAAAAAAGGGAAGTTTGATTATTCGGCCAGGTATTCACGTCTTACGACGAAAGGCTTTTCTGCAGCATACGACAGCACCGGCAATAAAAATTTTGACAGGGATGAATACAGTGGTAATATGGTAAATGCCCAGGTAAAATTCCAGGCTACTGATCAGTTGTCATTTCGCTCTTTCTTAATGTACAGTCAATACAAAGCAGCCATAGACGCAGGTGTTTTTGCTGATGAAAAGGATTACAACATCAACAACAATAACTTTTCTACCGGAGTCGGTTTCAATTTTAAAAAAGACTTTTTAACCCTTGCCGGTACCTACCAGTATAGCCAGGTAAACAGGACTTATATTAACGACAGCAGCTTTAAAACCAGTACTATTTTTGAGGACAATCAATATTTTGGAAAAACACAGTTTGTAGAGTTGTATGCAGCTATTAATCTTGGCTCTGGCTTTACACTTTTGCAGGGTGCCGATTTTAGGTATTCATCTTACAACCAGCAATATAAATCGGTTAGCATTTATGGGCCGTATTCAAGTGCATTTAATGATACCTCGCTTAGCCAAAGCGGCTTATACGCAAGTCTCAACTATGCCAGCTCCAACCAAAAATTTACAGTTGAAATGGGTGGCAGAATCAACACCCATTCAAGGTATGGAAACAACAATACTTACACATTTAACCCTGCATATGCATTAAGCAAACAGGTAAGGGTTTTTGGAAGTATTGCCAGCGGCTTTAAGGCTCCCACCCTATACCAGTTAAGCATCAACAGCCTGTTGTCTCCCGAAAAATCGATCAATTATGAGGGTGGTATTCAATACCTCCACAAGAAAATCAACAGTAGGTTGGTATACTTCGATCGTCACATCAATAATGGAATCGATTATAATTATATCACTTATAAATATTTCAATTATATAAAACAGGTTGTTCAGGGCATTGAATACGAATTGTCGGCGGAGTTGGGCAGCGTAGTAAACTTAACTGCAAATTACACATACCTGCATCCTAAAGAAACCACACAAAATCGCATCACAAACAAAGACACCCTAACTTACAATTACCTGCTACGGCGTCCAAATCATAATGTAAACCTTACGTTAGGTTGGCAGGCAACGCCCGCATTATATATTTCATTAACGGGCAAATATGTAAGTAACAGGTTCGATGTAGGAGGTTATGCAAAAAAAGATGTTCAACTGGACCATTATTTTATTGCAGGTGCAAATGCCAGTTACATCCTAAATAAACATTTTACATTTTTTGCCAATGCCCAAAATTTCACTAACAAAAAGTTTTTTGACGTTCGGGGCTACAATTCCATTCCCCCAATTATAAACGCAGGCATAACTGCAAATTGGTAGTAATGGATAGTAAACCTTACAAAACGTTTTGCAACTGGAGTGGCGGAAAGGATAGTGCACTGGCCTGCTATTATGCAATGCAGGACAATCAATATTCAATAGAAATACTGGTAACAAATATTGAGCACGACAGCCAGCGCATTTCTATGCACGGGGTACCCGAAAAATTGCTCGATTTGCAGGCGGCTGCTATGGGTATTTACTTACAAAAGCTCAGGCTTCCCTCTCAGCCCTCTATGCATGATTATGAAACAATAATTTCGTGCAGCCTGCAGTCATTAAAAAATGAAGCGTACACACATAATATTTTTGGAGACATTTTTCTGGAAGATTTAAAACGATACCGCGAAACCTCATTGAAGACTTATGGCATAAAAGCGATATTTCCTCTTTGGAAAAAGGATACACACATACTCTTGCAATCGTTTCTCGACCTGGGTTTTAAAGCTGTTGTAGTATGTGTAGAGGCATCAAAGCTCGACAAAAGTTTTGCAGGCAGAATTATAGATAACAATTTTATAAAAGATCTGCCTGCAGGTGTTGATCCCTCCGGGGAAAATGGCGAGTTTCACACATTCGTTTTTGATGGGCCAATCTTTCAAAAGCCTGTATCATATACATTGGGTGAGTATTATTTTAAGGAACTGAAAGCCCCTGCTAATCTTTCAAAGGGATCAATCGGCAGCAACGAAAAAATGGGTTTTTGGTATAGAGATATCCATCCCTGCTAAGGTTATTCATTATTTGGTAAAGCATCTGTACTATTCAGATGTTTTACTTTTACAAAAACCATTTAATGAACTTTGACCTACAACAGTTTTTAACCGTCAGCTTTACTTTGTTTGCGGTTATTGATGCAATTGGTTCCATCCCGCTTTTTATTGCATTGAAGTATAAAATGGGTGGAATTAATGCATTTAAAGCAACAGCTATTTCCGGGTTGTTTATGGTGGGCTTTCTATTTGTTGGTGAGGCTTTTCTTCGTTTACTGGGGGTTACCGTCAACTCTTTTGCAGTGGGTGGTTCCATAGTTATATTTCTTTTAGGGTTAGAAATGGTTTTGGGTCATGAAATATTTAAAAGCGAGAAAAATGCCAAGGCGGGTACTGTTGTTCCCATAGCCTTTCCTGTTATTGCAGGTTCCGGTACACTAACTACTGTCATGTCTTTAAAGGCCAATTTTGGTGAATTAAACATCCTTCTTGGTATATTGGTGAACCTGGTTTTGGTTTATATAGTTTTAAAATCTCTTACGCTTATCGAAAGGGCACTAGGGGAGGCTGGCCTGATAGCAGTACGAAAATTTTTCGGTGTTATTTTACTGGCGATAGCAGTTAAGATATTCGGAAGTAATATATCAGGTTTTGCAAGGTAACCGTTACATTTGCCACCCTTATAAAGCTCTTTTCAGAATAGTGTTTGATTGCAGGCGGAAGCTTACAATTCATAGTTGTGTTTATTTGAATGCAGTATATCGGAACACCAGTGAACGTTGAAAGTTTGTGGCAGCCAATTACAGTCACTTATGGCCTCGTAGTACAATGGATAGTATAAGAGTTTCCGAAGCTCCAGATCCAGGTTCGATTCCTGGCGAGGCCACCATTGAATATTCAAATTGATAAAACACTAAATACTGACTAACTATCTTATTTGCCCGGCCAAATAAATAACAGTTTTACTATTGGTTTTAATATGGGAATAAAAATAAAATACCGTGCATTCTCACTTTCCATACAGTTTATGGGTATTGATTACGTTGGTACAATTACTCCTATAACCCATGATAACCTACAAGAAGGGTTGCCCACAGAATTTAGTGTGGTATTGAATGGAAGTTTCAGGGGGATATTTACTGTATACAAAACCACATGGCAAAGTACGTTACTTGAAAATGACTTACTTGTTAGTGAAATTGGAAAAAAGATTTATAATTATTATGAATGAGTAGCGTTTATAAATTCCAACTTTTAAAATAAAATTTTTAATATTTTTTACACATTATTACATTATATAAATTCATTTGTTAATTTGTGGCAACGATTGTTTTCCTGCTTGTCATTTATCAACACTAAAACAACCTTATGAACTTAGAAAAACTTGAAGCACTAATCAAAAATATGTCTAAGGACCAATATTTGAAATTTGAAGGTGCAGTATTCGAACTTTTACAGGAAAATAATTTATTTACCGGCACCGAGTTGGAGCTTATAGAAAAGAGAGTTCAACAGACAAAGCATTTGGAAAGAGAAAAAGTTTTAATGACTAACAATTAAAAATTTCAATAAAAAAATTAGACAGCCACACGTGGCTGTTTTTTTGTGCCCAATAGTGAAAATATAACATTAAAATATTAATTATATAATATTAAGATCATAAAATACTGTACATAATAGAAATAAAAGCAAATTTTAAACATATTAGTAAAATTTACATATTTATGTATTATTTGGACATAATGTAAATAATGTCCTGAAAATCCCTGTGACTAAGGGTTACAACTCTTTTTGCAGTTTTAGAAGTCATTAAAATTGAGAAAAGATGGAAAAAGTGAGTACTGAATAAATCTTAAGTTTGTTCTATAAACATCGAAAGATACTCTTCTAAAGAAATTCGAAGATTTTCATATGGCAAGCAATCGTTAAAGGTCGCTCCGTTTCCACGGAGGGACCATTTTTTTTAAATTATATCAGTAGCGTACTTAATCAAGGGAATTACAGGCCCAACTATTATTGGTAAATCAATCAGCCATATTTCTTCAGATAGGAAAACAGACGGTCCACATCATTCTTTTTACATAATTCAGTTCCTGAATTCATAGTGGTTGCCGTACCTGCCGCTACGCCAAAACGCAAAACGTCCTGCCATTTATATCCGTTTAACATTGCTAACACCATACCAGCTACCATAGTATCTCCTGCCCCAACTGTACTCTTTTTGCGAACTGCGGGACTTGGACAATTAAATATTGCGTCCTTAGTTACTAAAGATGCACCGGACGCACCCATGGAAACAACTATTACTTCTGCTCCTCCCTTTTCTATAATTGAACGGGCCGAAGTCACAACATCGTCACCATTTAATTCCTCCACACCGTTCAGCATGCTCAACTCACCCAGGTTAGGTTTTATCATATAGACACCCTCATTAATAGCCTTACGTAAGGGCTCCCCAGAGGTATCTACAATTAGCTTTGTATTGTTATTTTTGCATATATCTGCCAGGGTAGAGAAAAAATCATCATCGACACCGTCTGGCAAACTTCCGCTGGCAACTACATACTCCACATCTTTCATTTCATTTAGTAACGAAAAAAAATGTTCCAGTTCCCGGGGTTTAATTGTAGGTCCGGGCATACCAAAGCGGTATTGAAGATTGTTAGATTCATCCACGACTATCATATTTTCCCTTGTCTGTTGAGCTATTGGAACTACCACAGATTCTATCCCCTCCAGCTCGAGTAAAGAAGTAAAAAACTTACCGCTATACCCCCCTGCAAAATAAATAGCTGTTGACTCTCCTCCCAACTTTTTGATAGCCCGGCTTACATTTACACCTCCCCCACCCGGTTCAAATTTTGGTTCGGCACACCTTAGTTTTTTTTCAGGAACAATACCTTTTACAGATGTGCTCTTATCTATGGAAGGATTTAATGTTATCGTGACAATTTTTTGCATAAATATTGTTTGGTTATCTAAACAGTTCCTGTAGTGCAGCCTTCATAAAAACCTTTGATGGAACACTGCCCATTATGTTTAACTCATCCTCCAAAGAGCTTTCGTTATCCAAAAAACGTAATACCCTCGCAGGTTCATTTTTCTTAAACAAGTCGGCAAACACCCGGTCTCCACCCAGTTTGTTATGAGTTAAAATATTCAGAAGTGTACTATCGTATAACCTGAACCTTTTATCAAACAAACCAGTATTACTGATGGGTTTTTCGTTCTTCAATAAATGTTCAGTAATCCTTTTTGCATGCTTTTGGATGAAATTAAAAGTATACCCACTGCTTGCTTTAGTTTGTCCACCTGCGGTACCAACATTAATAATCCTGCCTTCATGGGTAGGGAAATTGATATTCGTCATTGGGATGATGCCAAATTCTTCTTCGATTATTTTATACTCTGCTAAAGATAAAAATTGACGGATATAATCACCTAAGGCTATATCATATTCCTGCCTGGGTAAAGTATCGCCGGTAAATAAAGTATATTCTACAAGGGCTCTATTTGGCGATAAGGGCAATACATAAACAAAGGTAGTACCATGCTTTTGGCTAACTCTAAAATCCATTAATGTTGCCTTACCATCTTCAAAAACAGGCTCCGTGGTTTCAATCAACCAGCCTTTAAAATGTTGAAGTAAATAATATTTTTCTTTCGGTACAGAGGGCTGATGAAACATAATACTATTGAACACATAATCAGCCTGGAAGGATTCGCCATCAACAATAACCCGTGCTGTACTTACATCGTTTGCAAGGGCCTCAACATTGCCGGTCGCAAAACCAATATTGGGTCTTGATGCTGCTTTATCCAACACATAGTTATAAAAATCTATACCCCTTATCATTTTATAGGTGTAGGGCTGCAGATGTAAAAGACCTGAATAATAATTGGAATAAAAGTGCACCTGCTTCCAGCTATGATGAACTATCGGCTCAAAAAGGCCAGGTTGCTGCTCCCAAAAACACCAGGTGCGATCGTTGACATTTTTCTTTTCTTTATCTACCATCAGGATGGACTTATTATCAAATGCCTTGTTGTGCATAAGGTTCATTAACAAGCTTAAACCTGCCGCACCTGAACCACATATAATATAATCGTACGTTTTCAATAACAATATTTATCAATTTTAAAGTTAAGGCTACTGGTATAAGCCACGGCAAATGTTTTTGATCACCAATTTTTTATTCAATGAAAACGCCGCTAACTATAAAGAAAAGCGGCGCTTAAAAAAATACTGTAAGGTTGGTTAGTTAAAAAGATACCTGATACCTAACTGACCTTGCCAACGCGATAAAATATTTGTATTATCCTGGAAGCTGTTTGTAAAAGGAATTTGATTAGTAGCATCCTGGTATATGAAAGAATAACGTGGTTTACCCAAATTTGCATCGCCAGGTGCTGTAACCAATCCTTCATATTTAAGGAAACTGGCAGCATTCTGACTTGAATTAAATGGAGTAGCAAATGTTTTTGCAATACCCCAATTCTTGCTTACAAAGTTGCCTACATTAATCATGTCAAACGTAACACGTAATGTATGCTTGGTCTTTCCTTTCTGAATGTAGAAATCCTGGGTAACATTCATATCCAGATGTTTGAAGATAGGCAGCACTACTGCATTACGCTCAGCAACCTGCCCTCTATGTGTACTCATATAGAGATCCTGGTTGATAAAGTTGTTTAACTGGCCCCATATCTGGTTTGGAGTACGGGTGTCTGTAATGGTTCCACCTCCTGTATTAACAGGCACCAATACAATTTCGCTTTGGTTTTGGGGAATGTAGATCAGGTCGTTGTTTCCACCGGTACCATCATTGTTAACATCACCACTGTATGTATAAGAACCTGCACTTGAAAAACCACTGGTTGAAGGTGCTGCTTCAAACACAAAACCTACGGATGTTGCGTAGTTCTTACCATATGCAAAACGGTAACTTGACTGGCCAATGATCCTGTATGGCTGATAAAAGTTGGCATAACCCAATTCTGCTGCATTTGGATCGCTGCTAACCGGGCGATCTCTCCAGTTGCTTGCAGCAATAGAACCACCGTCATTCAAACTTCTAACTCTGCTGTAGGTATAGGCCACACTATAAAACATTTTAGGAGTAGAGCGTTGTAATTGAAAAGTCAATATTTCAGAATGTCCTTTGCTATAATTCTTCATTAAAATAGCATTGGTAATATTAGGACTGCTAACTGAATTTCCACCCTGTGCAGCAGGTATGCTACCATAAATACGGTTTGTATTATACCTGATCCTGTTATCTGGACCCACCAAAGCGGTACCGGTTGCCGGAAGGTTTACATTCTCAAAATTTACAGCATGCAAGTCTTTGGAGTAAGAGAACTCAGCTGTGAAAATAAAATCGTGTGGCAATTTTTGATCGACAGCCAAACTTGTTTTTAACACCTGCGGATATTTGAAATCCTTATCGGTAAACACAAGGTTGTAAGATTTATTTTCACCACCTGTGGGGCGATTAGCATTAACATCGGCACTGAACACATAAGGCTTACCGGTAGCAGGATCAACATTATTTGAATAAGAACCAAATTGCACACCATTGTTACTAGCCTGATTGCTGATCCATACAAAAGGAGGAGGTCCTGAAAAAGAACCAATACCACCTCTTAACTGAGTTTTACTGTTTTTAAATACATCCAGGTTAAAACCCAGCCTTGGAGAGATTAAAACATTAGTAGAAGGCTTTTGACCAACATCGTACTTTATGCCATTTCTAAAAGAAAGAGAAGGTACGTTGGGGTTTGATTGAAACTTGTCTTCAAAAATAGGAGCATCTACACGTAACCCATAAGTAACAGTAAAGTTTTGTTTCACCCTCCATTTATCCTGCGCAAAAAATCCTAACTCCAATGCTCCAATTTCAGCAAATGGAAAAGAACCATCCTTTGTAAGGGAATACTGTACTGCATAACTTCTTGCATTACCTGTATTATTATTTGCGCTGTTGTAAAAATCAGTAAGACTGTTAAAAATGAATGCACCTTCGTAGTTAGGAGCAAATCCATTTTTAAAAGTTTTCTTATAGTTCTGCGTTCCAAAAGTCAACTCATGCTTTCCGGCATACCTGGTATAGATATCCGACACCTGGAAGATATTTGTATTAAGCAGGTTGTTATAGGTAAATGGCTCATATCCAAATGAGGTATAGGTTTGGCCTGACCCATTTAAGATATCCACCAAAGGAAAATTCCCGCTTGCCAAAGAAGCCCTATAATCACGAAGGGCTGTGTAACCAACCTGCAATTTGTTATTTGATTTATTGTTGAAACGGGTATTCAACTCACCAATAAAAATATTAAAGTTGTTATTGATGGTATAACCGCTGCCACTAAAAGGTAAGCCA
>JBBQVY010000002.1:0-59475 GCA_038211085.1 Chitinophagales bacterium
TTTACCGGCTAAAAACATGGATGTTTTTTTAAGATACATAGGTATCGGCCCCACCCCACCTGCTGATATTGCAGCAGTTTGAATAACGTCATTCTCCATAACCAGGCTTATGGCACTGTTAACACTTGCAATGTCGAGATGCGTTCGCTTACTTACTTTCTCAAAATTGAATTTTGTATTTGGCCCAGGCAATTCAAACCAAATCTTCTCAACTATTTCATCCGGTTTTTTGTCAAGTTGTTTATAGCCTTTGTACAAATTTCGAAGGGCAACCTGGCGGCTTTTTTTCAGATCTTTTAATATAAGTTGGGCATCAAGTGCCAGAAAGAAAATGGTTAGATCACCAATTGGTGAGGCATTAATAAAATTGCCTGCAATAGTTGCCATGTTGCGTATAGGCGTTGAAGAAACCAGTTTAATAAACATATTAATCTGAGGAAAATATTCATGAAAGAAGGTACAATCAATTAAGTCCGAAACTGTGGCACCACCACCCATAATACATTTGTTTCCTTCTAACGTTATCCCTTTTAATGCTGCATTATTATTCAAAAAATTAATGTGGGCATCCACCATTTCTTCATGCTTTTGAACATACAAATCAGTACCCCCACCCAATGATTTTACTATAGTCCCATTGCTGTTTTTAATAGCCATTACCGGTTTTGAAATCTTTGCAAGGCGCTCCTTAATCTTATTAAAATATGCCGGTAATATTTTGGTAATGGTTGCATACAATACAGGTTCACCACCTTTACGTTCCTCCAATAAATCAACCACTTTTACTGCAGCTTTTTCAATGGATTTATAGCCTGTACAGCGGCAAATATTTCCATCAATGGCGGCAATGGCATTGGCATAGTTGGGTTCTTTTTTACTAAGGCAATAACCGGCCAAGGATACTACAAAGCCAGGCGTACAGAAACCACATTGTGTGGCACTTTCATCGCTCATGGCCTGCTGAATGGGATTAAGGCCATCCATGTTCAACCCCTCAATTGTAACAATATGTTTGGCCTGGGCGTTACCCAGTGCCATTAAACAACAAGTGGCAGTTTTATAAAAAAGCTCTCCATTGTTCAACTCTCCTACTATTACCGTACATGCCCCACAATCCCCCTCGCGACAGCCAATTTTTGTTCCGGTAAGGTGTTGTTTATACCTTATAAAATCAAGTAACGCCATGCCTGGCGGCAAAGTGGTAGTTACCTCTTTTTTATTTAAAATGAATGTGATCAAAATTGCGCTATTAAATTTTTAAAGTTAGGGTAAAAGGCTATCGCGTTGTTAGCATGTTGAGTTAACTATTACAATACACATGGATTTCTCATTCAGATAATGCAGACTTAAAACAAAAACCCCGCAAGTAAATGCGGGGGATGTAATAAGTGCTACAAACTCGTAAGCCGGATTTTGTTTCAACACTATCATTTATCTGGGATAAACATTACTGCTTACCTCGTTCTGCCTACCCTGGACCATCGGGCGGGCAGCCCTCAAGCGATCCTATACATGGCATTTCAGCACCCAAGGTTTACCCTTTTGCAATGTTGCCATTACAAACCGTAGGCTCTTACCCTACGTTTTCACCTTTTTCATGCCCGGGGGCAGGATAGTTATTTTCTGTGGCACTATCTGTTTCCGGTTGCCCGAAACCCGGCTATTCACCGGTGGGTTGCCCTGCGCTGTCCGGACTTTCCTCCCCATTTTGTAACAGGGCGATAGTTCGGTTTGTAGCAAAAAGTTGAGGGTAAAGTTAAGGAAGGAAGGTTTGATAGTTGGTCGTTGTTGGTTGGGCGTTGTCAATAGTTGGCAGATGACCGTTGACAGAAACAACTTAGGAGTTGGTCCCAAAGGGTTGGTCATTGGGAATTGGTCGTTGTAAATAGTCTGATGATTTGCGTTTTTCATTTTGCATTTTGCATTTTGACTTTTGACCTGTGCCCTTTGCCTTAAGCCTTAACCATTTTGCATTTTGCCCAAAGCCTTTTCCTTTTGACTTTTGCCTTTTGACTTTTCCCTTTTGACTTTTGGCTTTCGACCTGCACCATCTGCCTTTTGCCTTCCACCTTCCACCTTCCATTCGCTATCAAATTCTTAATTTTAGATATGAAGATTTATTCGGCAGCACAGATAAAAGAATGGGATCAGTTTACTATTACCCACGAACCCATCAGCTCCTTTGATCTAATGGAACGGGCAGCAGGGAAATGCACCGGATGGATTATTCAAAACAAGCCTTCTGAACATTACAAAATTTTTTGTGGCAAAGGCAATAATGGTGGTGATGGATTGGCAATATCCAGGATGCTTTCGGATTTAAACAAGCAGGTTGATATATTTATATTGGAATTTGGCAAAAGCGGAACTGATGATTTCCAGGAGAACCTGGTACGCCTGCACAACACAACTGCAACCATTCACTTCATTGAGAGTGAGGCTTTGTTTCCGGAATTGAAGGAGGATGATGTAATAATTGAATGCCTGTATGGCTCTGGTTTAAACCGTCCGCTTGATGGATTGTCTGCCCAATTGGTACAACATATTAACCAGTCAAAAGCGGGCATCGTTTCCATTGACGTTCCTGCCGGAATGTTTGTAGATTCTTCATCTGCCGCCAATACAATAGTTGAGGCAACAGCCACTCTTACTTTTCAAATTACCAAACTAAGTTTTCTCCTACCCGAAAATGAAAAGTTTACAGGGAATGTTTTTGTGCTGAATATTGGTTTAGATGAAAGTTATGAGCCGGATGAATTGGTTGCTTACAGTCTTATTGACAGAACATTGGCTAAACAATTGTACAAGCCGAGGCATAAGTTTTCGCACAAGGGCACTTTTGGTCATGCCCTTGTTGTTGCCGGTAGCAAGGGTAAAATGGGCGCTGCTATTCTTGCTTCTAAAGCATGTTTACGAAGTGGTGCGGGACTGGTAACTTCTGCGGTGCCCGAATGGGGATTGACAGTCATGCAAACAGCTATAGCAGAATGCATGTCTATCATTTTTGAAGATCTTGAAACTGAAACCTGGGATAAGTACCAGGCAGTAGGAGTTGGGCCTGGCTTAGGCACTGAGCATGAAGCAGTTCATCTACTTAAAAAATGTATTTCATCTTTTAAAAAACCAATGGTAATAGATGCCGATGGTTTAAACATTTTATCGAAACATCCTGCATTTTTGGAACTACTGCCACATGATAGCATTTTAACCCCACACCCAAAAGAATTTGAAAGATTATTTGGACCATCCGCTAATGATTTTGAAAGACTTGAGCTGGCTATACAAAACGCAGTAAAACACCAGGTAATTATTGTTTTAAAAGGACATCATACTTTCATTGCCTGTCCTAACGGGAAAGGATATTTTAATTCAACAGGCAATGCGGGCATGGCAACAGGAGGCACAGGTGACGTACTTACCGGTATAATTACCGGTATACTGGCGCAGGGTTACAGCCCCGAACAGTCAGCAATCCTGGGGGTGTATCTCCATGGCTTAGCGGGTGATATTGCAGCAGGAAAATATTCGCAGGAAGGGCTGATAGCAGGCGATCTTATTCATCATCTTGGCGAGGCATACCTGATGTTAGCAGGATTGGAAGAAAAAGTACCGGACTGATGCTATCATCATTTTGCTATGAAACGCTTAGTCAACAAACCGCTTATGCAAACTCCTCGTATCTAAACTTTTACCCTGCTTATTACCAGGTTATAAATTAGAAATTCTACGTAACCCGGTTTGGATGAACCTGCTGGAAACCAGCTTTCATATGAGCTTCGGGTTTATTCCACTCCTTGAAAAATACTTTTTTATACTGGTAAGACGTTTAGATAACCACATGGAATCATCTGTTTACATAAAGAAAAAGGCCCGGTTAGCTATCAAAATACATCATGTTGACAATCCTGTTAATAGCTTTAATTCTTATGTAAGCCTGAAAGGTTTTATTGTTAAAGGACATATTTATCGCAGTATAGAAGAAGCAGTAAGATTGTATGAAGAAACCTACCATCAATCCAAATTGGGGCAGGAAGATGCTTCGGCCATAGAAACAGCCCCCTACAAACTCAACATCACTGAAAAAAATTGCAGCTCGTGTAAAGACCCAAATGCAATAGCCCGGGAATGGCTACAGCACGAACTTTTATCACAAATTAACCTTTCAAACCAAAGAATATATAATACTTACCTGGTTAAAATTTCGAATATTGAATACTGGATTTTCATAAGTGACCTAAATTTTAAGGGTGAATCCAAGGACAAGATTGAAGATCGCATTTACCATTTTTTATACCAGTTATTGATCTCACCAAAAATTAAACCTGAAGAGGTTGATTTATTATTGCCAGACGAATGGGCTCTTGTTAACAAATGGAGCAAAAGCAGCGTAAACTTTCCCGAAAGAAAAACAATTATAGACCAGTTTGAAGAAAGTGTACTAAGAAAACCAAATGCGATTGCTGTAATCGGAGAAGATGCTACAATAACCTATAAGCAACTGAACGAACAGGCGAACCAATTGGCTTATCATTTACAAAGCCTTGGGGTTGAATGTGAGAGCCTGGTGCCAGTTTGTTTGCCCCGGTCGTCAAAATTGATAGTAGCTATACTGGGCATACTAAAGGCATGTGCAACTTATGTTCCAATTGATCCCACTTATCCGACCGATAGAATTGAATACATTTTAAAAGACACTGCAGCAAGTTTTGTAATCGGCAGTCTCCCAAATTTTAAAAATTTAGATCCATTTAGTTCCGTAACGATTATTGATTTGGAAAAAGAGTGGTCAACAATTAGTGAACACCAAATTGATAATTTACCACGAATAGCTTCGCCCTCCTCTTTGGCTTATATCATTTACACTTCCGGTACAACTGGCCGTCCCAAAGGTGTTATGATTGAACACAAAGCACTAATGGATCACTGCTATGGTGTAATAGAAGCGACAGGGCTTGAAGAATGTACATCGTTTGCATTGTTTTCGCCGTTGGTGTTCGATGCGGGACATTCCATCATTCACTCCTCATTTATTGTAGGTGCAGCATTGCATGTACTCTCATCTGAAATGATAGCTGATGGAAGTAAACTATCAAAGTATTTTGAGGATAATCACATAGACTGTTTAAAAATTGTTCCGTCTTTATGGTTGTCGTATGCTTTAGATGATAACTATATACTCGCTGGCAAAGTAATGATATTCGGTGGTGAAAGTTTTTCTACCATCATTGCTCACAAACTAAAAACTTGTAATTATAACGGCCAGGTGTACAATCATTATGGCCCTACCGAAGCTACCATTGGTACATCAATTTACCAGGTACATCTTGAGGATGTACCACAGGTAATACCCATCGGCAAACCCTTTTCAAATACACGATTTTATGTGGTTGATCAGCAGGGACGCTTAGTACCCCCTGGTGTGCCAGGCGAATTGTGTATTACAGGTGTGGGGTTGGCACGTGGGTATTTAAACCAGCCAGAAACAACAGCCAGGTTTTTTGTTGCAGATACATTTAGCCAATTGAAAGGCAGCAAAATGTACAGAACCGGCGATATTGTAAAATGGTTAGCCGATGGAAATATTGAATACCTGGGCAGAAAAGATGAACAGGTTAAAATAAGTGGACACAGAATTGAATTAGGTGAAATAGAAACAGTGCTGAACGAATCGCCAATGGTAAAGCAAGCCGTTGTATTGTGCATTAAAAATAATGCAAACAACAACAGGCTTGAGGCTTTTATAGTTGCCAATAAACACCCGCAGCTTGAAAGCATTAAGCAATTTACAGCGGATAAATTACCAGGTTACATGGTACCTGCAACCTGGCATGTATTAGAAAGTTTCCCTCTTACCATCAATGGGAAAATTGATAAAAAAGCACTGCAACAAAAATTTGCTGAAACTATTTCGGAGGTTGATTATGTGGCGCCGACAAACATGCTTCAAATAAGCCTTACCGAAATTTGGAAACGCATCTTTAAACTTGACAGCATCAGCATAACAGCAAAGTTTCTTGAATTAGGAGGCAACTCTTTGACAGCAATGCGCATTACAGCATCCATTCGCAGGCAACTGCAAACCGAAGTTTCTATTGCAGCAATATTCAACCATCCCACTATAGAATTATTGTCTGCACACATTCAAACACTGGTACCATCGCAAACCTTACCGCTACTTGAAAAACAACATAAGCCCGTTAAAATTCCATTGTCTTTTAGCCAGGCAAGTCTCTGGTTTATTCATCAAGCGGCGGGCAGTTTATCCTACCATCTTCCATTCATTTATACTATTAAGGGAGCTTTAGACAAGCAGGTATTAAACGATGCATTTAAAGCAATAATCAATCGGCATGAAGTATTGCGCACCGTTATTATGGAAGAGGATGGTCAGGGCTACCAGGAAGTGATGCCGGCAAATGAATGGCAGTTACAATTTGAGCATGCGCCATCTTTAAATGCAACAGCAACCAACTCAAACGATTTCATTAAAAATTTTATAAACAAACCTTTTGACCTTTCGCAGGATGTAATGCTGCGGGCTGCATTAATAGGTAACGAGGTAGATCAGCATGAACTGGTGTATGTAATTCATCACATAGCTTCTGATGGCTGGTCATCTTCAATTTTTTATAATGAGTTGATCGCTGCATACACTTCCATCATTCAAAACACCAAAGCTTTTACAAACGAATTGCCCATACAGTACACCGACTTCGCAATATGGCAACAGCAGGTGGCACAGATGGGTATTTGGAAGGAGCAATTAAGTTATTGGAAAAATAATTTATCAGGCGTTGCTTCTTTACAACTGCCAATCGATTTTAAACGCCCTGCTGAACCAAACAGTGCAGGGGCAAAAGTTGAAAGCTTTCTTTCAAATGAAGTGTATAATGGCTTAAAGGTTTTAAGCAAACAACAGGGTGCTACTATTTTTATGACCCTTGCATCAGCTTTGAATATATTGTTACACCGCTATACCAACCAAAATGACATTTGCATTGGTACCCCAACCGCAGGTCGAAATCAGCAACAGGTAGAAACTCTTATAGGTTATTTTATCAACACGCTTGTGCTTCGTAATGAAGTTTCAGCAAACCTCACTTTTATTGAATTATTACAGAAAGTTACCGCTACAACTTTGCAGGCTTTCAATAACCAGGATGTTCCTTTTGAGCAGGTGGTTGAAGTAGCGGTACAGGAAAGAGATTTGAGCCGCACGCCACTTTTCCAGGTGATGCTGGTTTTACAAAACAACAAAACACAAACTAAAGGCCAGCTAGGGAATGCAAATATTGAAACATTGCCTAGAGCTGATGAATTGCACGCCACATCTATGTTTGATGCAACGTTTGAGGTAATTGAATCTGAAGATGGTTTAAAGGTATCCATTGAGTATGCAACCTCACTTTTTAAACGCGCAACAGCCGAGAGAATGTTGTTGCATTTTCAAAACCTGTTACAAGCAATTGTGCAGGAGCCAGGGTGCCGCATTGGAGAGTTGGAGATGATGAGCAAAGCAGAGAAACATAAGTTACTCGTTGCATTCAATCCCTCTGATCCATCTGGTTATAACAACGAAACCATTCTTGACCTGTTAGAACAACAAGTTGTACAACACCCAAATAACGTTGCCGCAAAATTTGAAGAAAACGAAATAACCTATAGGCAACTTTCTGAATCAGCAGATGTCCTTGCCTACTATTTAAGCGGTATAGAAATTAGTAAAAAGTTAGTGCCTGTTTATATGGATCATAGTATAGAAATGCTCATAAGCATACTTGCTATACTTAAAGCAGGAGGTGCGTATGTACCAATTGATACTGAATATCCAAAGGAAAGAATACCGTTTATAATTGAGGACACAAAAGCAACCGTTTTGTTATGCACCAAAGAGAACAGGCATGCAATTGATGTTAGCCACCCGGTAGAAATTATTGAAGTAAATGCTGAACTACTCAAACAAAATACTACCACAACCAAACAAACTTTACCCCAAATTGACTTAGATGATCTTGCTTATGTCATTTATACTTCAGGTAGCACCGGCCAACCAAAAGGAACATTGATTACGCACAAAGGGTTAGCAGCTTCTTCATTTTCGCGGAAGGAATTTTATGGTAACACAGGTACCATGGTATTAATTCCTTCTTATGCTTTCGATTCTTCTGTGGGAGTAATTTTTGGAACATTAATTAGCGGCGGCACACTATTGCTATGCAGGCATCAGCAAATAAAAGATCCCCAAGCTATTAGAACCTTGTTGCAAAACACCGATACCATTCTATGTGTTCCCTCATACTATCGATTTTTGCTGGAGGATGGGATCATTCAAAACAGTAGTGTTTCAAGAGTAATAGTTGCAGGCGAAAACCTGGATGCCCAATTGGTAAACAAACATTTTGCCGAGACGAACCATTGCAGGTTATTTAATGAATACGGCCCAACAGAAGGTACTGTTTGGGCTACCGTTGCTGAGATAAAACCTGGTAAAAACATAACCATTGGTAAGCCAATTAAAACTGCTCATCTATACATTTTAAATAGCAATCTTCAACTGGTGCCCGAAGGTGTAACCGGCGAATTATGTATTGGAGGACCACAGGTTGCAAAGGGTTACTTACACCTTGAAGAGACAACAAATGAAAAGTTTATTATAGACCCATTTAAAGAAAATGGCAACGATAAAATGTACCGCACAGGCGATTTAGCCCGCTGGTTACCCGGCGGTCAACTTGAATATCTGGGACGTATTGATGACCAGGTTAAGATAAGAGGCCATCGCATTGAGCCCTCGGGTATAGAACAAATTTTAAGCGAATGCAAAGCTATACACCAGGCAGTTGTTGCGGCAAAACCGGACAGGGATGGCAATAATAGTTTAGTGGCTTATGTTATTGCAGAAAGTACATTTAACCCGGAGGTGTATGCCGGTTTTTTAAAGGAGCGGTTGCCTTCTTTTATGATACCAGACCACTGGGTTGAAGTGAAAAGTTTTACGCTAACACCCAATGGTAAAATTGATAAGAAAGCATTACCTGACATTAACATTACTGGAGCAAAGCCATCGCAATATGTTAAACCAACAACCGCAACAGAGCAAGCCCTATTGGAATTGTGGCAGACATTGTTGACTGTAGAAACTATTGGCATTCGCGATAATTTTTTTGCATTGGGCGGGCATTCGCTTCTGGCAATGCGCCTGGTATCAGCCATTCAAAAAAAGCTCCAGGTTCATGTTTCTATAAATGAACTTTTCTTATACCCCACCATTGCAGAGCTGGGTAAAAGCATTGATGAGAAGCTTGTAAACCCCTCGCAGCAGGTACCTCGATTTAAATACCTGGTACCCATTAAGGAAGAGGGAAAAAAAATGCCATTATACATTGTTGCCGGCGGCGGAAGTACTGCCGTGAGATTTAAGAACTTTAGCGAAATGCTGGATGCAGACCAGCCGGTATTTGTGTTCCAGTCCCCTTTTGTTGATGATCAGTTGGTAGGGTTTCCCGCCTCTATAGAAGAGATTGCTAACACTTTCCTGAGTGAATTATTGGAGCAAAATCCATCGGGTAAAATTGCACTTGCAGGCCATTGTATTGGTGGTGTCATTGCCTTTGAAATGGCCAGGCAGTTGCAGGCGGCAGGTAAAAAAGTACAGTCACTTATTTTGTTCGATACAGTTTTGCAAGAGGAACAGCTTTTATCAAAAGAAAGAACAGCTTTACATAAAACCAAATCCATCTTTGACAAACTTCTTTCGCAAATAAGGCTAAAGGCACAATTTGAATATTTCCTCCTGACAAAGCATCCACGATCTTTTATCGACTACAGGATAAAGGCTTTACATAAACTTATTAATCGAAAAGCAGGGTCAGTAAGTAAAGATCCCCACGGACAAGACACCACACTTAATATTTTTGAAAAGGCAGAAGAGGTTTATGATAAGGCAAGAAAGCAGTATATTTTACAAACTTACAATGGGCCCATATCATTGTTTGTTGCTACCGAGCGATATTATTTTTTAGATGCTGTAAAAAATATCAAATTCAAAAAAATGTCATCTACCAGTTTTAGCAATCAATTATGGAAAGAGTATTGTACGAGGCTGGATATCATCAAGACAAACGGTACACACTCCGATATGTTTAACCAGGCACATGGCCCAAATTTTTCCAAAAAGTTGCAGAAAATATTGGACTCCTCATCCAGGTAATCCTCGAAACACATGAACCGGATCCGCTAATATTTTGATGGACAAGGTGCTCTTGCGCACACTTGTATTTTGCAACTTTATCGAACCTTTTATTTATCCGTATCCATTTTCTCTTATTCGCTCTTTTCTCCCTTCATGGCCGGGACTTCCGGGGCTACTTCGTTTCCCAGCTATCTGTTGAAGTTATGTCGCCATCGTTCCATGTCCATTCAATTCTTTGGTAAGTAAATGAAATCATTTCAAGCAACGGAAGTTTAATATTTTCCGCAATTTTTATATTAGCCATATCATCAACAATACTGATAATATTAGCGTTGGCAAGTTTAATGGTATATATCTGAATTTCTTTTCCTGCGCCCTTCATATCAGGAGCAAAAAACCGGAGTACCACTTCAGGAAAACTTTCGTTGTTTACCAACGCCTGGTACAAAAGCGGTGTGCTTCTATCTATCTCTTTTGTTATGGTCAAAGGTTTATGTTGGCGCTTACCAGTAGCCATCCCTGAAGCAACATCGCGGGGAGAAACAATTTCGTGATGAAAGCCGTACACAGCTATCCATCCTTCCTTTCCTTTTTGTATTACACTTCCTTTTATCTGCCCCTGTTTTTGTGCTTTTGCTATTAAGTACCCTTCGTTAGCCATCGTTATAAATTTAGAAAATCAAAATACAACATCATTTTCCTACATCAAAGTATGTACAGCAAACATTCTTTAGATACCGATCTCAAGCGCAGCTACTTAGGCCCCCAAATTTGCCGCCAGACTTCGGCGTGAGTTCAGTCGAAATGCTTCCTTCACATTCCACTTCGCAGTGGACATACTTGCTCCTGGTTTACACTTCTTACTACATCATACTACAAAGCGTATTCCTGACTTGCACCCTATAGCGTAGTTGCCATTTCCTTCACACAAAAAAAGACCCCTGGAAAGGGGCCTGATTTTCACCAACTAAACGTCTATAAAAAGAGTACAAACCTGGGTTATATTAAGTTGATGTTAGTGCAGCATTTAAAGTTAAAAAAAATCAAAGAAGGGAGATTTATAAGCTTCTTACCAGAAATATTTTACAAGTCATTGGTTTTAAAATTTTTCAATTTTTTATAATGCCCTTAAAATATTACTAAGCCAATGAAAATTTCTCAATTCTTTTGTTTGCTGTCTTGTTAAGAAGTAAAGAAGTATATGTCCATCTCAAACTATTTAAACACTATGCTTCTCTAAGTGTTATAGTAGTATTAAATGACCTGGCAATCAGTTTTGCCTCCTCTAATTTTGCTTCTCTTACAATGAAAAAACTGGTAATCATTCTAATTGTTTCGTGCCTGGGCATTGCTTGGCTTTCATTCAATACAGACGATAGTAAACCTGTAACCATTCCTGCTTCTGTGCAACAAAAAGGCAATGCTGACAGTGGTTACAAATACCTGGTAACGGGTGATTATTTAAAGAGTGGCATACCATACAAATTGTATAGATCAGTTTCTGGTAAGCAAGCCAACCTGCTACAGCGGAAGGGCGATAATAAGAATATTAGTTATGCCTTTACTGCAATAACCTCACCTAATGGTCAAAAATTGGTAGCACCCAATTGCCTTCAATGCCATGGCGAAATTTTTGACGGCCAGTTATATATAGGACTGGGTAATTCCTCAATGGATTTTTCAGTTTCAAAAGCTGCTCCTAAAGTTGCTACTTACCTTTTAGACCGAATTATTTCACTCAACCAGAAAAACTACGAAGCGTCTAAAAACTTTTTGCTTTCTACCCGAGCATTAGCCGGTAAACTAACAACCAATGTGCAAGGTGTGAATGCTGCCGATCACCTTGCAGGCATATTAGTTTCGCATCGCGATCCTGTAAGTCTTGAGTGGAGAAAAGAACCATTGTTTAAATTGAAAGAAGAAGTGATACCTACCGACGTACCCGCCTGGTGGATGCTGAAGAAAAAGAATGCCATGTTTTATAACGGGTTTGGGCGGGGAGATTTTGCCAGGTTCCTGATGGCTTCCAATTTATTAACAGTTACCGACACCAGCGAAGCCAAAGAAGTGTACTCACATTTTGATGATGTGCTGGCTTATCTATATAGTATTGAGCCTCCTAAATTTCCCAAACCAATTAATGAACAACTGGCTCAATCAGGTAAACCTTTATTCGATAAAAATTGCTCTAAATGCCATGGAACTTATGGTGAGAAAGAAACCTATCCCAACCTGTTGATACCCGCATCTATCATTAAAACCGACTCTGCTTTGTATGTTGCAAATTACTCGCAGCCAGAGGTGATTAACTGGTTTAACAACAGTTGGTTTACAACCGGGGCAACGCCAGCCAAACTGGTGCCTTACAAAGGCTACATCGCTCCTCCATTGGATGGCGTGTGGATCACCGCACCTTACCTTCATAATGGATCGGTACCTACATTAGAAGGCGTATTAAACAGCAAGGCAAGGCCAACTTACTGGACCCGCAACTTTAAGCAGCCAACCTATAATTACGATAGTCCGGGCTGGGTATTTACTGCCCATGATTCACCTAAGAAAAAAGCGTACAACACTACCCTAAACGGATATGGAAATTATGGCCATTACTTTGGCGATAAGCTGGAAGAAAAAGAAAGAAAAGCAGTGATTGAGTACTTAAAAACGCTGTAAATAAAAAGCATCGTCAGGCATTATTAGCTTGCCAGATAAAATAAATATTCAGTATTAAATAAACCAGCAACAGGCCCTGGGCAGTTATCATATCAAATTT
The DNA here is from genome assembly GCA_038211085.1 of Chitinophagales bacterium. GTDB lineage: Bacteria > Bacteroidota > Bacteroidia > Chitinophagales > Chitinophagaceae > Segetibacter. The sequence goes on from JBBQVY010000002.1 coordinate 12,966, forward strand.
ATATGCTGCTTTTATTTTGCCCGATTTAACCAGTTTAAGTGAGTAAGCGGTAGCCGTGATAACAAGCAATATAGAAAACAACGTAAGCCCGTGAAGTGTATCAACAAGGGTAAACGAAACTGATTCAGGTAACGTCGAATCGATAATATATTTGTTACCAATAACGGCAAACAAAGAACCAACACTCAATCCAAAACGCGAATCAATACTGTCGGCATGAATGAAGAAGCACAGGTAAGCAATTAAAAACGCGATATACATACCAAGAAACATTTTCCAAAACAGTCCGCCTGCATTGCGATTTATAGATATTCTTACCCTGAAAGCACTATACTCGGTGTGAGGCTTTGCAAAGCTTTCATCACCAAATGCTGTTTCATATAACTTCTTATTGCTATACTGTATAAAGCTGTCTACCACCCATCCGCTTAATGCAAAACGCTTATCGTAATGGCTACCGAGGGTATCGGCTAAAAAGACAAGACTCCTTGTATCAAACTGTGAATTTTCTATTGACAATCTAAGTGTTTGCTTATCAAACGGAAAGTTTTCGATCTCCCACGAATCTTTCATTATACACTGAATTTTCATGAGCATATAAACTTTGCCACCGGTGGTATCAATGGTAGTAAAGCTTCTTGTTACTCCTTTAGACTGAGGTATTTCGAGGTTGCGTTCAAAGTCGAAAGCTTTGTTTTTATACTTAAGCCAAAGCCAAAAAGTAATGGTGTATTCCTTTTGTTTAAAATCTATATCGTGAATGCTGGTTACATATATTCCCACCTTAACAGTGTCGGATTTTGCATCCTGTGCAGATAAATTAAAGCCAACCAGCAGTAAACTGCAAAATAATAAACTACTAAGCCATAAAGTTTTTGTCATTCCTTACTTTGATTACCTCTTTTAATATGTCAAATAAATAACTAGTCCGCGTTTTATTTCATCAAGTTGCCCTTCGGTTATAAGCCCAATCTTCTTTTTTAACCTGGATTTTGAAACTGTTCTAATTTGAAAAGGTATAGCCTGGCTTGCTACTTTAAGTTTGTTAACCTTATCAGGCTGAATTACAGGACAGCCTTTATATGGCTTGATCTTACTTGTAAGCGGACAAATGAATACAACCGGATAATGGGCATTCATTGAAGGTCCGCTAATGATTATAACTGGTCTTGTTCCACCCTGTTCACTTCCCTCTACCGGCTCGAGATCAGCCATCCAGATTTCTCTCTGCATTATTTTTCCATGTTTTTAAGTTGTTTTGAATATTCGTCCAAACCCCATTCAGCCATACCGGTTAACTCCTTATCTTCAGAAGCTAAACCAAAAGTAATCTCTAAATCCTTACGCATTTCTTCCTCGAAAAGCATCTTTAAGGCAATCTCAATAACCTTATTTTTTGAAACCTTTTTCTTCTTTGCATATTCCACCACATCTTCCATAACTATATTTGGAAGCGTACTTGTGTACGTTACATATTTCTTACTCATATTTACAATTTATATTTACAAATCAAATTTAAAAAAAACCAATTAAATATTGAGACAAACCTTAGACTACAAAGTTATTTCCCATTGTCGTTGCCCGGAAGGCGGAAAAAGCAGTTTTAAATATTTGAATACCTTATACAGCAAGGGAACAAGTAACTAACGTAATTTTGAAAAATGACACTTGAGCAAATCATGGCACAAATAAAAAATGATCTACCAAAATTGAAGAATGATTTTGGTGTAAATCGAATCGGTTTATTTGGCTCTTATGCAACAAGACAAGAAACCGAAGAAAGTGATTTGGATTTTTTGGTCGAATTACAGCCTCCAATTGCAAATCACTATTTTAGGTTACTTTCTTTTCTGGAACAGAAATTTGATAAGAAAATAGATTTAGTACGGCGAGGCAAACATTTAAGCGATGGGTTTATAAAACACGTGGAGAGCGAAATAGTCTATGCATGATCAATTGATAATAAAACGACTTAAATCCGTTTATGAAAGCATTATTACGATACAATTATACATAACGCCTATTGAAAAATATGAAGACTTTCATGAGGGAAATGGGCAATTAACATATGATGCTGTACTAATGAGATTGCAAGTAATTGGTGAAAATATTAAAGCTATTAATAAAAAAAACCCTGATATAATTGATGTAAACACAGAGGAAATTTCTTCGATAATCCGCTTTCGGGATTTAATTTCTCATCACTATGAAAAATTAGACACAGAACTTGTTTTTGACATTTGCACTTTCTACATACCACGCCTTAAACAGCAAATAGAGGAGTTGCTTACCTCTTACAAGTGAAATTTGCATCAACTCCAGGCTACAAAATCATCAACCAATGGCTCGCCTCAAAACAAATGAAGCCATTTGAATTTCAACTGGATACCTGGCAGCACATTCAGCAGGGTAATAGCGGGTTGGTAAATGCCCCAACAGGCTTTGGTAAAACCTTTTCTGTTTTCCTGGGGGCAGTAATTCAATTCATCAATCAAAACCCCGGTACATATAAAACCAAAACTAAAAGCGGGCTGCAATTGCTTTGGGTTACGCCCTTACGTGCCTTAGCAAAAGACATCAACCGGGCAATGGTAGAGGTTATTGATGAGTTAGGAATACAATGGAAAGTGGGAAGCCGTAACGGTGATACAGATACCAGCGAAAGGGCCCGCCAAAAAAGACAGATGCCCGAAATACTCATCATTACCCCTGAAAGTCTTCAATTATTTTTAGCTACCAAAGATTGCTCTACAATTTTTTCAAACCTAAAAATTATAGCAGTTGATGAATGGCACGAACTGATCGGCAGTAAACGTGGTGTACAGGTAGAGTTGGCAATCAGCAGATTGGTGGGAATGAAGAAAAGTCAATGGTCAATGGTCAATGGTCAATGGTCAACACCGGATGGGGAAACGTCCAAAGTAAAAACTAAGGGAGCAAAAAAAAGTCAACCATTAACTGTCAACTGTCAACTCTCTATCTGGGGCATCAGCGCCACAATCGGCAACCTCGAGCAGGCAAAAGAAGTTTTACTATCACCCCTAAAACAACTTTCCTCCGGTCAACCGTCAACTGTCAACGGTCAACTTTCACTCAACCAACAGACGGGCATCATTATATCGGCAAACCTCAAAAAAGAAATTGAGATCATCTCTGTAATACCGGAGGAGATAGAAAAATATCCCTGGGCCGGCCACCTGGGCATTAACCTCGCACAACAGGCTATCGACATTATAAGAGCCAATACAACCACGCTGGTTTTTATCAACACGCGTGGCATGAGTGAACGCTGGTATCAAAAAATTTTAGAACTGGCGCCCGACCTTGCCGGAGCCATTGCCCTTCATCATGGTAGTATAGAGCATGAGCTACGCAACTGGGTTGAAGAGGCTTTGCATACCACCACTTTAAAGGCCGTTGTTTGTACGGCAAGCCTTGACCTGGGTGTAGATTTTCGCCCCGTAGAAACTGTAATACAGGTAGGCTCTCCCAAAGGGGTTGCCCGCTTTGTACAGCGTGCCGGTCGCAGCGGGCACCAACCCGGTAAAGTAAGCCGTATTTATTTTTTGCCTACGCATACATTAGAACTGGTGGAAGCTGCTGCACTAAAGCAGGCCATGCACGAGCAGTTGATTGAAAATCGCGAGCCCCGCTTGCTTTGCTTTGATGTACTTACCCAATATTTATGCACCCTTGCTATTGGTGAAGGCTTTAGACCTGACCTAATTTTTGACGAAGTAAAGAGTACCTATTGTTATGCCGACATGAATGACGATGAATGGCAAAAAGTATTATTTAGTATTGTAAGTGGTGGCGAGGCATTGCAGGCATACGATGAGTATAAGAAAGTGGAGATAGAAGAAGATGGTATGTACCGCATCAAAAACCGCCGGATAGCTATGCGGCACCGGCTACATATCGGCACCATTGTAAGCGACTCTATGATCAGGGTAAAATATATGGCCGGTGGTTATATAGGGGTGATTGAAGAAAGCTTTATATCGCGGCTGGAGCCCGGTGATGTTTTTACGTTGGCTGGCAAAAACCTGGAGTTCATCATGATTAAAGACATGACTGCTCTTGCCCGTAAATCGAACGCAAAAAAATCTATTATTCCCAGTTGGGAAGGTGGACGAATGCCCCTCTCCTCTAACCTGGGAAAGATGTTGCGGCGTAAGTTTAACGAGGCACTTACCAACTCAAAGGATGTTGAAATTATAGCCCTACAACCATTGTTCGATCTGCAGGAACAACTGTCGCATGTACCCCGCGAAAATGAATTGCTCATTGAACAAATTGAAACCAAAGATGGCTTTCATTTATTTGTCTACCCCTTTGAAGGCAGGCTGGTCCACGAGGCTATGGCAGCCATACTTGCCTACCGCATCAGCCAGATTACACCTATAACTTTTTCGTTTGCCATGAACGATTATGGTTTTGAGCTTTTGAGCGATCAGCCCATACCTGTTGACGATACCAATGTATACGAGTTGTTCTCTACCGAAAACCTGTTTGCCGATATACAGCGAAGCGTAAACTCTACCGAAATGGCCAAGCGAAAATTTAGGGAGATTGCAGTGATTGGCGGGCTCATTTTCCAGGGTTATCCCGGTGAACAAAAAAAGACACGACACCTGCAGGCATCTGCCGGCTTACTGTTTAATGTGTTTAGCGAGTACGACAATAACAACCTGTTATTACGCCAGGCTTATGCCGAAGTAATGGAGCAACAAATGGAGGAAGTACGCCTACGAAAAATGCTGGAACGTATACAACAAAGCGCTATTGTACTCACCTACCCTACGCAACTAACACCTTTTTGCTTTCCTATAAAAGTGGATAGTATGCGGGAAGATATGTCCTCAGAAAAGTTAGAAGACCGGGTAAAAAAGATGCAGGCACGGCTGGTGAAGTAGTAGTGGATTGTAAATGTTGAAAATCCAAATCTCATTGAAGCTAGCCTTTACATAAGAAATTTTTTTGTGTCCAGCCTAGGAATAACTATGCTACTCCGGTTATGTTATTTAATTCCGGTTTATCGGAACTCACTTTAACTGTAACAATTCTATTCAGCACTTAACAATATGTTCTTAGACCTGGCACATATATTTTTATTAGGAAAATTGAACTTTCAACCAGGCATTGGTATTCTATAACGGGAGTCATAAAAAACCGAAACCCGGCAGCTCCAAATAATTTATTGCTTTTCTTTTCAAGTTTGTTGATAGTCCGGTAGCCTTTACCAACTTCTCCCCTAACTTCAACCAATTGCTAACAAGTAGATATTCTCAACATAAAATCACCAAACGAAAAAACAACCTATGAAGAAAAGAACACTCTTATTTTTTGTAACAATTTTTTTTGTACTTGCAGGTAACGCACAAATAAAAGGAGTGACAGAAACGGGGGATGAAGTAATACTTTATCAAAATGGAACCTGGAAATACACGAAAGACTTTACTAATGTTGACAGCATTAATACCAACCCTCTACCTTTTAAAAAGAGTGCTACTTCAACCTTTTTATTAAAAAGTGAAAAGGGGAATCTTGGCTTTTATATTGATCCTAAAAAATGGAATTTTAAAAAAGCATTGCCCAATACTGATGCGGAATTCGACATAGATTTAAAAGGGCAATCCATACAGGCAAAAATTATTACAGAGAGTGCAGAAATACCTCTTGAATCCTACGTCCTTCTTACAATGGAAAATGGCAAGGCAGCCGCACCAGATATACACATCACTAAAAAGGAATATAGAACGGTAAACGGTTTAAATATACTCTACCTCCAATTCGAAGGTTCACAAGCCGGGATAAAGTTTACGTATTCAGGCTATTATTTTACCGGCAATAATATCACCGTACAATTTGTTGCCTTTACGTACCAAAATGCAATGGCTAAATACGCAAAGGATATTGAAGAATTATTGAACGGCCTGGTTGAGGTAACCGCTGATAAACCTGCGGGTTCCGGCGTTAAGGGGGATGAGAAAACTGCGGATAACACACTTCCACAAGGGTCTTTTTCCAGTACCAATAATTGCAAACCCTTATTTGTTGGCAAATGGAAGTACAATACCATTAACCCTGAAAATTTAAAAAGCGATGATGTAATAGTTGATCGCACTTTGCATCTTACCACAGAACTGAGTGAAAACAAAAAATATTCTTTTCAGTATGGGACCAAATGGATTAATGATTGCAGCTACGAACTCATTTTTAAAAAAACAACAAAGCCAAATTATAAACTAATAAAACCCGGTGAGATAATAGCTGTTGAAATAACTTATATAGATAAACAAGCCATGAGATACAGGGGAACCTTTCGGGGTATAACTACAGAGGGAGAAATGTTTAGAGCTGATTAAAAAGTCTCTGTTTATAGATCAATTTTTCATTTCTCATAGGCAGACGACAAAGACACACCCCGACAGGTTAATCAGCTTAAACCGAAGCATTACCATTTAAATATTGACTGCATATAAGTCATTTTCTATAGCAAACTTTCTACCTGTCATTAAACCAGCGATGGCGTCTATCTCCCACGCAAATTACATGGGAGGCAAACGAAATTAATGTGGCGCAGAAAAGTTTTCAGAATTACGATCAATTGTATCCTTTTTAATAGTGTCCTGCGTGGTTGACTTTGTAGTGCTATCATTGGCGCAACCAACAAAGGCAAACACTATAGCTATCATAACAGGTATAAACAAGTGCAGCTTTCTCATAAACAAAAATTTAAGTTTAAATGCAGTCTAAAAGTACAGGTTTTAAACTTGGTTTAAAATGAAAATGGCAGGAGATATTCAGGTGGTACAGAGAGTTTCTCTTAACATCCTGTATCATTTGAAACCAGTCATTCACTGCTCCAAAAATAACAATGGGGCAAATTTTAACTTGCCCCATTTTCCTGAGCTTTTTACATGATAGGGATTTTATTCTTTTCCCTATCCGGATCATCGCCAATCTCCGGTTCGGTATAGGGAGTGTAATCATCATCATCGTCGTCATCATCATCTTCATCATCCTCTTTTTTAGGTTTGGTATCAGGTTGTAATCCCGGATCCTCTTTGGGCAATTTTTCCGGCTCAATTTCCGGTCTTTTTTTTGGTTCATCACCCTCACCGGGCATCTCCCCTGAAAGCTGTAAGATAGGTTCCTGGTACATTTCAAATGTGGCGTTGCCACTGATTGTATGGTTCATAATAGTCTGTTTTTAAAGTCAATGAATAAGCTTTTATGCGCAATGCAGGTATTCCCTTTTCTTGCCTTAAAGTTACCTAAATATGCACTGGTATCTATAAAGACTAATACAGTTAAAAACAGTGTGCCACGGTGCAAAACTTACTTGCATAACCTCACAGTTGTTATTCACCTACCCATAAAAAGAAAAATATCCGGAGAAAAAAGTTGATTGGCCTAGCTGTTTACATTAATGACAAGGGATAGTTGCACCGGTTGGGCCAGCCATTACAGGGCTAACAAAGGGTATATTTAAACCCATTCCTCTTACAATTAAAAGCAAAGCTGCAAGGCCAACAAAATAGGGTACTGCCTTTTTCATAACGTTGCGGGCAGACATTTTAAGTATGAAGCCAAAATAAGAAAAGAGAAACATTGCAGGTATGGTACCTAACCCAAAGAACGTCATAAACAATGCGGCTCCTTTTACGGTGCCTGCAGCTATAGCGCCGGTTAAAGCCAGGTAAATAAGGCCGCATGGCAGCAATCCATTTGCCATACCCAGCAACAACTTACTGTAAAGAGAAGACTGTAATAAAAAATTACTTATAAGTTGCTGTATCCATTTGTTTACAATACCGAAACCCGGCAAATGTAAAATGGGAGTTTTTACCATGCTTTGCAATAACACCAACAAAATAAAAACACCTGCAATAATAGAAAACCATTGTTGAAAACCACTTACAACAAGCTGACGGCCTACCAGGCCAAAAAGTACCCCAAGCAGGGTGTACGTTAAAACCCTGCCTATGTTGTATAAAGAAATACCAATAATTTTTTTGGAACCCACAAGGTTGTGCGTTGGCAACGAAAATGCAATTGCCCCACACATACCCACACAATGCACACTGCTAAGCAAGCCCATGAGAAAAGCTGATATGATGAGTTGAATACTCACCCTATCAGCAGTTTTTGCGTGTGGTAATATTGCAGGCCATTTGCTGTATAATTTATTTTTAACTGGTAGGTTCCCTTATGCAAAAGCTTTATTGGAATGGGCATAATACCGGCTGCATTTACAAGCAGTGGCAGACGCTGGTCGTAAGTTGCGTTACTGCTACAATACAACCAAACATCTCCTTTTATATTCATGCCTTTTAACTCAACTGGCAGTTGAAGGTCTATGACAGTTGCTTGCTGCATAATAACCAACCCGGATATTTTATTAGCGTTCCTGCTACCATCAATGAGTTGCTGGTAGGCTACTTCGTCTTTATAATAATCTTTTGAGACCAGCTCAAAATTGTGTTGCATACAGCTATATACCAGCACACCAATCAGGCCTGCAAAACCTACAAAGACTAACAATATTTTGTTTCCCCAATTCATACAAAAAAAGTTTTATTAAATAACCGGCCCTAAAAAACTGGTAGCTATAACAGCTACTTTCTTTGAACCTTCGTACAATGCCAGTTTTAAAGTTGTTTTATGAAGGTGTATATTTTTAAGAGGTAATACTATAAAAAACGACCCGCTTCCCTGACCTTCTTTAGCCACATCAATAAATGGTTTACCTATAATTTCAATTGTGCCGCTGGTGCCTTCAAGCTGCACAGTTAATGGAATTTGGCGGGTAGTTTTATTGGCAACTTTAATGTTATAAAGGTTTGAAATACTATCGTTACCTCTTGTTTGATACAGTATGCCCGGCGTACGCATAATGGTAGCATCCACATCCTTCCTCGTAATTAATATAAATGATAACAGCACTACCACCAGGCCACAAAGGGCAGTATACATTTTCATTCTGCCTGTAAAGTGAAGCGGCTTATTGCCTGCAATACTGTTTTCACTGGCATACCTTATTAAGCCCTGAGGTTTACCTATACGATCCATAATGTGGTTGCAGGCATCAATACAAGCTGTGCAGCCAACACACTCCATCTGCACACCGTTACGAATGTCAATACCGGTTGGACAAACATTTACACAGGCATGGCAATCAATACAATCACCAAATACATCTGCTTCATGTTTTTTAGCAACTCCCCTTGGTTCACCTCTGATATAATCGTAGGCAACTACTACCGAATTTTTATCGAGCAATACACTTTGCAACCTGCCGTAAGGACAAACCACCGTGCAAACCTGTTCTCTAAAATGTGCATAGACGCCATAAAAAATTGCACTGAAGACAAGAATAGAAATAAGGCCACTTAAATGTTGACTAACCGGCTCTGAAATAATTTGTTCCAGCTCTCTCATGCCTATGATGTAGGCAATAAAAAAATTGGCAATTATAAATGAGAGTGTATAAAACAACAAGTGTTTGACAGACTTTTTAAAAATCTTTTCAGTTGTCCAGCTTTGCTTGTTTAGCATTTTTTGCTGCGGTGCGTTCCCCTCAATTAAGTATTCAACTTTACGAAACATCATCTCCATAAAATTGGTTTGCGGGCAAGCCCACCCACAAAACAACCTGCCAAAAGCAGCAGTAAAAAGTATAATGAAAAGTATAAAGGCTATCATTCCAAGGCCGAGTATAAAAAAGTCTTGCGGCCAGAAGATTTTACCAAACAGTATAAACTTTGCCTTTAAAACATTGAAAAGAAATAGTGGTCGATCGTTGATATAAATGAATGGTATACCAAAGAACAAAGCAAAATATCCTAGGCTCAGTATGGTACGCAACCTGTACAGTTTTCCTGAAGGTTTTGTTGCATAAACCCACTTACGTTTGCCATGTTCGTCGAGTGTAGCAAGCTGGTCTCTGAAACTGGCAGCTGAAGTATTACCGGTAGTATTTGCTGTATTGATCATGGATTGTTTACGAGGCTTTTTTCACTCTTAGCGGCACCGGTGGCAGTTTCACTTGTCTCTTTATATTCCTGGCCCTGTGGCTCTTTTGCACCTGCTGGTTTTGACCCCTTTAACGATTTAATATAGCTGGCAAGTTGGGCAATTTGCACAGGATTAAAATCATCTTTCCAGGCTTTCATACCTTTCTCAGGCACGCCATATTTGATGGTTTTAAAAACATCTTTTATACTTCCTTCATGCAGCCAAAAATCGTCGGTAAGGTTAGGGCCAACAACACCCTGTGCATCGGCTCCATGACAGGGTGCGCAGGAAGCCTCAAATAACTTTTTTCCTGCTCCCAATGCTGATACATCAGTAAGCATTACCACTGAGTTTTCATCCACCTTGCTTGCGGCATGTAGGAGGTATGCTTCTTTTTCTACAGCTGCTTCGTTCATAGCAACCTCGTATTCCTGCAAAGGCGATGGACCCGTATGTACAACCTGGAAACGGTATAAGTATACAAGCGAAAACACAATACAGGCAACAAAACCATATAACCACCATGGTGGTAGCCGGTTGTCCAATTCACGGATGCCGTCATAATCATGACCTGTATCTTCCACAGCACCTATAGGTTTAAAATTATTTAACTTCTGCCACCATACTTTCCAGAACGGCTCGGTATAAACGGGTACGGCAACTGCTAGTTTAATTTTTTCTTTTGCCAGTAAATTTTGTACAAACAGGCACATTACAATAATTATCAACACCTCTAACCCTATTATAAAAACCATAGTGTTGTAGGAGAAGGCCGACAATCCATCATAGCTGGTAACTGCGGGGGTTGTTACTTCGGCTGGCTTATCCTGTGCCAGAACGGTAAGTGAAAAGAGATTTGCAAAAAGGAAAAACAAAGCAACTTTTATAGCACCCTTTTTTGTAGCCTCACGAAACTTATTTAGGCGCATGTCTGCAACGCCCAATAATACGTAAGCAAGCAAACCGATAATTAACAGTAGGGCCAGCATAATGCATATTAATGTTATAGCAAGCGGGCTTGTTGCCTGGCTGGCTACCGGAGCACCCGCAGCAAATGTGGTGGGTATTGTTATGCCATGCAACAAGCCAACTACCAAAAGAGATTTCAGTGTAATACTGATTTTTTTCATTGAGATGGTTTTACAATTAGTCTTCGGGTGTATCGTTAAGCGGCAACCTGCTTAACGTGGTTATTAATTTTTTATCGGCACGCAGTGCCCAAAAAGTCATTACAATAAAGAAGGTAAAGAAGATGAGGAAAGAGCTCATTCCAAATACATCAACACCGGTTATCTTCTCGAGGTAGTTTATAAATTTCATAGTCTTTTTATTTTGGTCATTTGGTCATTGGTCATTAGTCATTGGTCATTGGGTCATTGGTTTGCTGAATAGCATTGTTACGGTACAAGTGAGTTCCGATGAACCGGAATTGAAATGGCACAATCGGGGTAACATGGTTATTCATAAGCTGGGGTCAAACAACTCAAAAGCAAAATGAGTTTCCACACGTTCAGCATTCACTATTCATTTTTCATTACTCACAAATAACTCCTCACTACACACTACTCACCACTCACAACTCTTTATTCATTACTCACTAGTGACTACTCACCACTCACTCACTCACTACTGACTACTGACTACTGACTACTGACTACTCACTACCGACTACTCACTATCGGCTTCTCATCTCTTGCCTGCAACTTAATGTCGGTGCCCATGCGTTGCAGGTAGGCAATGAGTGCTACCAGCTCGCTGGTGTTTGAGGCAAGCAGTTTATCTTTTTTAAGATTGAGTACTATTCTATCGGCCTGGGCTATTAAATCTGTGTTTGCCCTTTTATCGTATCCTGTGGGATAAGGCACACCCAGCGTTTGCATAGCCCGAATTTTTGCACCTGTAATAGCCGTATCAACTTTTACTTCGAGTAACCACGAATAAGAAGGCATAATTGAACCCGGTGACATAATACGTGGATCGAGCATGTGATTGTAGTGCCAGCTATCAGGGTACTTTCCACCTATACGTGCCAGGTCAGGACCGGTACGTTTGCTACCCCACTGAAAAGGGTGATCGTATATAAATTCTCCCGCTTTGCTGTACTCCCCATAACGGGCCACCTCATCTCTAAAGGGACGTATCATTTGCGAGTGACAAGTGTAACAACCTTCTTTGACATAGATATCACGTCCATGCAGTTCTAAAGGTGTGTAAGGTTTTACCGAGGTAATTGTTGGTACATTATTCTTGATAAGAAAGGTGGGAACAATTTCCAAAATGCCACCAATACCAACCGCAATAAGGCTAAATATCAACATTTGTACAGGGCGTCTTTCAATCCACCTGTGCCAGTGCTGACGGCCATGAGTTTCAAACACTGCTGGAAGGGGTGCAGACTGTGCAGCTTCGTTAGCTACCAGCGACCCGGCCTTTACAGTTTTGTACAGGTTGTATATCATTACGAAGACACCAGTTAAGTATAAGGTACCACCTAAACTCCGTGTGACGTACATAGGAATAATGTTGGTGACCGTTTCTAAAAACTGGAACTTCAATTGGCCCTCTTCAGTAAAGGTCTTCCACATCATGCTCTGGGTAAAACCAGCCCAGTATAACGGTACGGCGTATAATACTATGCCGATAGTGCCTATCCAAAAATGGGTATTGGCCAGCTTACGCGAATAAAGTGGTGTTTTAAATATTTTTGGTAAGAGCCAGTAAATAATTCCAAAGGTTAAAAAGCCGTTCCAACCCAGGGTACCTATGTGTACGTGAGCCACAATCCAATCGGTGTAATGGGCAACCGCATTTACATTTTTAAGGCTTAGCATCGGACCTTCAAAGGTGGCCATACCATAACAGGTAACAGCTACCACTAAAAATTTTAAAACAGGATCTTCCCTTACTTTATCCCACGCTCCCCGCAGGGTAAACAAACCGTTTAACATGCCACCCCAGCTTGGGGCTATAAGCATAATACTAAATACTACACCCAGGCTCTGCGCCCAGTCGGGCAGGGCAGTATATAACAAGTGGTGCGGACCGGCCCATATGTATAAAAAAATGAGTGCCCAAAAATGTATGATGGATAAGCGATAACTATAGATAGGACGGTTAGCGGCCTTGGGCAAAAAATAATACATAAGCCCGAGGTAAGGCGTGGTTAAGAAAAAGGCTACAGCATTGTGACCATACCACCATTGTACCAGCGCATCCTGTACACCGGCATACCAACTATAACTTTTTAAAAGTGTAAAGGGAAGCTCGAACGAATTAACAATGTGCAGCATGGCAACCGTAACCCACGTTGCTATATAAAACCAGATAGCAACATATAAATGGCTTTCTCTTCTTTTTAAAATAGTACCAAACATGTTAACACCAAACACCACCCAAATAATAGTGATAGCAATGTCTATGGGCCACTCCAGTTCAGCATACTCTTTACCGGTGGTATACCCTAACACTAAAGTGAGGGCTCCCACTGCTATAATACTTTGCCATCCCCAAAAATGTATTTTGCTAAGCTTATCGTTAAACATGCGGGCTTTGCAAAGGCGCTGTAATGAATAATAAACGCCCATGAAAATTCCGTTGCCTACAAAGGCAAAGATTACTGCATTGGTATGCACCGGCCTTACCCTGCCAAAGGTGGTTGGAGCAAAGTCGAAATTAGCAGCTGGCCAAAACATTTGTATAGAGGCCAGCAGCCCGGCGAGCATACCAACCACACCCCAAAAAAGAGTGGCATACATAAACATTTTCACTACCTGGTTATCGTAGAAAAAATGCTCAATAGTAACAGATCGCTTTTGGGTTGGTGGCTGTGATAAGGCTACACCTGTGGGTTCAGTAACGTTCAACATTTGCTATTAAAATTTGTTATTTGAGGTAAGTTCATCGTCGAAAAGCATCCTGATTGGAGGAGAAACCTCGTCGTCGTACTGGCCGGATTTTACATTCCACAAAAAGGCTATTAAAAAAATACCTGCTATGGAAATACTTGCTATCAACAGAATTATAATGACACTCATGATTAATTATTCCGGGTCAAAATTAAAGCTGGCTACAGGGTCAGCATTTGATACATCTCATGGTATAAGATGATTAAAGTCATGTTTATACCTGCCAAAAGGGGATCGCAAAAAAAGATGTAACTGTTGAACACCGAAAGAAGAACAGAACAAACACGACACCTGCACTTTTGAAAATTAAAAAGCTGTACAATCCAGATAATTTAGTCTGAAGAACTTTTTGCAGCATACTATTACGGATTGGAGAGGCCCATCTTCCAGGCAAGCAGGTTACCTGAACCAAAGGTTACCAGTAAGATAGTAAGACTGCTGGCCGGCATTAATATAGCTGCTATCATAGGTGATAAGTTACCCTGAACTGCAAAAAATAAACCTATGATATTGTACAGAATTGAAATAACAAAACTGAACATTACTACTTTCTTATTCATTTTGCATAGCCTGATAATTTTATTTAGCAGTGAAAGTTTGGAAGCATCAATAATAGCATCGCTGGCAGGGGTAAAATTGTTGGTATTATCGCTGACCGCAATTCCAACATCTGCCCATTTAAGAGCCCCGGCATCGTTTAAGCCATCACCCAGCATCAATACTTTTTTACCCTGTTGCTGCAGGTTTTTAATTACTTCTAATTTATCTGCAGGGCTTTGGTTAAAAAGAATTTGTGCATTTTTTCCCAACAGGCTTTGCAGGTATAATCTTTCGCCATCATTATCTCCGCTGATGATTGAAACGGGGTAATTTTTTTGCAGCTTGTAGATCATCTCAGGTATGTTTTCGCGATAGCGATTACAAAAAACAAATTTGCCAATGATCTTTTCTTCAATGGAAACATATACTGCACTTGCCTCCTCGTGTTTGCTGCCTGGTTTTACAAAACTTTTTGAGCCCAGGCTAATAAGGTCGCCATCCACAATGCCCTCAATACCCTTACCGGTAGTTTCAGAAAACCCTATGACCCTGGCTATTTCTTTGTGGCATAAATAATTTGCTATGCCTTTGCTTAACGGGTGAACTGACTGGTTAGCAAGTGCCGCTATTCTTGTTTTTTGGCCAGCAGTGAGTGACCTGCCTACATATTCTATATCCATAAAACTGCCGGCTGTAAGTGTACCGGTTTTATCAAAAACAACGTGATCAACTGCTGCCAGCTTTTCAATGGTTTGGGCATTGCGCAGGTAACATTTGTTGTGACTTAGCAACCTGAGAATGTTTCCATTGGTTAAAGTATTGCTTAACAACAAAGCACAGGGGCAGGCAATAATAAGTACAGAAGTAACACTTGACAAAATTTTGGAACTATCAGCGAAGCCCCAATAAATAGCAGACAAGGCAGCAATGGCAAAAACTATCCAGGTAAAATATTGACTTACCAGGTGTACAAAAGAATGCTGCTTTTTGTTAACATCATCAGGTACATTTTCCTTGTTCCAAAGCTTGGTCAGGTAGCTTTGTTCTATTTCTTTAATCACCAACATTTCTATGTTGCCACCTGTTTGCTTGCCGCCGGCATATAGCAACTCTCCCATTTCTTTGTAAACCGGCATGCTTTCGCCTGTAACAAAACTGTAGTCAACAATGGCGTAACCACATGTCAAAATTCCATCAGCAGGTATCAGTTCGCTGTTGTGAATTAGCAGCGTGTCATTAAACTTTATACCCGCTAAGGTTACCAATTCTTCAATGCCTTTTTGCAGGCGGGTAACGGCAACCGGAAAGTAGCTGGTATAATCTCTGTCAAAATTGAGTTGAGCATAGGTCTTCTCCTGCAGGGTTCTTCCAATAAGCATAAAAAAAACAATTCCACTCATGCTATCAAAATACCCGCTGCCAGATGCAAAAACTACCTCGTAAACACTGCGGGCAAAGGTTACCCAGATAGCCAATACAATAGGTGCATCAATTGAAAGAAAACCATGCTTTAAACTCTTATATGCAGTGTTATAAAATTCGGATGCACTGTAAAAAACTACCGGCAAACTCAATAGCAATCCCAGGTACCTGAATGTATATAGCAAGTTGCGATCGGTTAAGTTTATTCCAAGGTATTCAGGAAAACTGAGGAGCATGATGTTGGCAAAACAAAAACCGGCAACTCCAAGTTTATAGGTCCTTGATTTATTAATTGTTGGCTTTTCCTTTTTTGTATCGCTGTAACTTATGTGCGGCTCGTAACCAATACTGGTTAGCAATTCAGCTACCTGCCGCAGTGTGGCCTGTTGGTTTACAAAAACAATATCCACTTGCTTACGGCCAAAATTTACTTTACTGCTGAGTATATGTTCGTTTAGCCGATGCAGGTTCTCAAGCAGGTACAAGCAACTGCTGCAATGTATTTGGGGCAGGTAAAAGGTAACATGCGTTTGCATCTTGTCCTCATAGGTAATCAATGAACGGCTGATCTTTTCATCATCAAGAAATGAAAATTTATCCTTGCGTACATTAAATCGTTGTGCACTGCCGGGGTTTTTTACAAGGTCATAATAAGTGCATAAATTATTTTGACTGAGTATCTCGTAAACCATAAGACATCCCTGGCAGCAGAATGATTTGTCGTGCTGCATTACGGGATGCTTTCCACAATCTTCACCGCAATGAAAGCAGGTAGTAGTTTCGATGATTTTATGGCTCATACAGGTATGTATTTGATAACACCAAAAGTATACATCGAACAATGCAACAATGATGATTGTATTCAAGGCTTTGGATGATCAAAATCAGCTTTTTAATTTCTTACAGATTGTAGTTTGCATACTCAATTATTAGCCAAACTGTTTTTTACAATAGAAAAGAGCGGGCTTAGGGTTGATGAAATTCATAAAATACAGAGCCAAAGATTTTGCCGCAAGTGGTCTCACCCAAAAATAATTTTTAACAACAACCAATTGAAGCGAAAGAATTCACAACCGGATATGGAAGCACTTAAAAAAGAAATATTGATCGATAACGAAACTTTCCTGAAAGACATTCAGTCAAAGTTTAATGCTTACTATCCATATTTAAAAATTGAATTTTGGGAGCTGAAAAAAACTTTTCTAAAACCGGGCATTAACAACAATCATTACAGTATGCAGGTCAAAGATGTATCGTTTATACCGAAACCCATACATATTGATGTGAGTGAAGAACAAACTATTGATGATGTTATTAAAGACTTTAAAAATAACACCGGAACCAATATTGATGTTTATAGAAAGTCGGGGAATGTTTGGAATATAATTTCGCTTACAGAAAGCTGGACACTAAAGAGCCAGAATAATGCAGGCAAGTTTATTAGTTGCGAAATGCAATTGGACAGCTAATTCTATCTGTTATGACTAGAGATAAATTATGGATTGCCCATTTTAGTAAGGTAGGTTTCTTAGCTTTTTTTCATCAAGTATAATCACCTTTCCTACCTGTATATCAATCAGCTTTTCGTCTTTAAAATCTCCCAGGGTTCTTATAAGTGATTCAGTAGCCATTCCTATAGTTTGAGCCATATTCTCCCTGCTAAGATTAAGCTGTGGTTTTTCTTCATTATCGGGCTTGTACTTCTCCAGCAATTGTATTAAACCAAATGCAACTTTTTTACGAAGCGTATTATAGGCAAGGTTTACAAGGTTGGCTTCTTTATCTAAAATATTGCGTGAAATAATCTTTATAAAAATCCGCGCTATGCTTAGGTCTGATGATACCAACTGCATAAAATCTTCGCCGGGTATCAGCATTATTTTGGTTTCTTCTAATACCTGTGCATTTTCTTTATAGTTGTTTTCCTCTAATATAGGTATGTATCCAAAGTAATCACCTTCAGCATAAATGTTCGTGATCAACTCCTTTCCATCATCATTGGTTTTGTAAATTTTAACCTTACCCGATACTACATAATACAATGCCCGTGGACGTTGGCCTTCTTTATATACGTACTGCTTTTTACTATAGCTATACACTTCTCTCTCCTCACTGCTCAGTTTTATTTTACCTGTATCTTTTACATCTTTAATAAAATCATTCAGCGCATTTACACCGGAATATTGCTGTTTTACCTGGTCATTTTTTTTTAACCGAATCTCTATAGCATTCAACAAATCAATGCCATCAAATGGCTTGGTTATATAATCATCTGCGCCCATTTGCATACCCTTTCTAAAATCAGCTTTTTCTGACTTAGCTGTTAAAAAGATAAAAGGAATTGTTGCGGTTTCAGGGTGCTTGCCCAAAAGGTGATATACGCCGTAACCATCCAACACGGGCATCATAATATCGCAAACAATCAGGTCCGGTTTTTCGGCTAAAGCAATCTCAACACCCACCTTGCCATTTTCAGCAGTTAGCACCTGGTAATTTGAAAGTTCTATAATCTCGGCAGTGTTTTCTCTTACTTCTTCATTGTCTTCAATAATCAATATTTTTTTCATACTTCTACGCTTTTGGTTGAGGAAAGTAAATATTGAAAGTAGTGCCTTCGTTTAATGCGCTGTTCATTTTTATACGACCGTCTAATAACTCAAGATACTTTACAACTATATGCAAACCCAGGCCGGTGCCTTGTATATTAGCAGCATTCTTTGCCCTGAAAAAACGTTGAAAGAGGTGTTGCTGGTCTTCTTCTGAAATGCCAATACCATCATCCTGAACGTTCAAAACAAGGTGGTCATTTTCAACAAAAGATATCAGTTTTATTTTACCATTTTCGTTGCTGAATTTTATTGCATTTGACAGCAGGTTAATAAGAATATTTTTAAGAAGATAGTGGTCTATCCAAATATTCCTGGTGATTACGTTTTCAACAATAATATTCTGGCCGGTTTTCATTATTGGTTCAAGATCGGTGACCACCGATTCAATAAACTCGTGAAATAGAGCCGGGGCAAATGCTTCCAGTTTTGGTTGCACCAGTCCTTCTTCCAGCTTTCCCAACGATAAAAAATCTTCTAAAATATTTTTCATGCCACCTACGGCATTCTTTATACGTTTTACATGTTTTGCAATCTTTGGGTTAAGATTGTCTTCATTATATTTTTCAATCAAATAAGCTGACGATAAAATAGTACTGAGCGGGGTTCTAAATTCGTGGGAAGCCAATGTTACAAAACCCGACTTTAATTCGCTTAAACCTTTTTCATTTTCAAAGGCTTCATTCAATTCCTCTTTCGATTTCTCCAGTTCTTTCAAAGCTTCCCGTAACATTTTAGTCCGGTCTTCCACAGTTTGTTCCAGCTCACTATTCATTTTTTTTATTTCCAGGGTTATCTTTTCCAGCTCGGTTTTTTGTTGCAGCACTATTAACTCCTGCCCTTTTCTAATGGTAATGTCTATCACAAATGCTATAACAAAAGTTTGATTGTTGTGCTGGTAATGGCTAAGACTTACTTCAACAGGAAAGGTATTACCGTCTTTAGACTGAGCATATAAATCCCGGCCATGGCCCATTACCCTGGGCTCAGGATGCTGGTAGTATTGGTGACGATACTTCTCATGTTTTTGGTGAGCCGACTGAGGTAATAACACTTCAATTCTTTTTCCCAAAATTTCCTCCCTGGTATACCCAAATTTTGCTTCTGAATATTTATTAAAATTGCTGATCCTTCCTTCGTTATTAGTTACTACAATGCCTATGGAAGCAAAATTGAACAGGGCTTCAAACTCATGTAAAGTAGCAGTGGGTATGGTGGGCAAAGCATCGCTGTTTAAAGACATAATGTATAGGGAGATGTTGAAGTAAGGCAAATCTACACTTGAAATGCTACTTACCAGCCACGCCATGTTTTAATACACCGTCAAAACGTATTTTCAAGTTAGGTATTTAATTTATAGATATGATTGTGATGCTTCATCTATACCATTATAATTCTCAAACCTGCCGGTTTTTTTTTCGATCTTAATTTTATAAACTATTCCACTTACCTCGTTAATGTCATCGGGTTGAAAAGGCCAGTTAGGCGTAAATCGTGCCATTTCGCCTGTAACAATTGGCAATTGCCTCTTAAGTAATATATCCAAAGCATTTCTACGTTCTTCGGCCTCACTTATCTCTTCGAACGCTCCCCACAAAACAACCGTTCTCCAATTAGCCAGGTCTTTAATGTTTTCAACTTCAAAACACACTTTTGGGTTTTGCCTCATCAAATCAATTTTTAACCCATCGTTGCTTCTGGCATAAATGCAATTGTTGTTATACGCATAACATATGGGCACTATATAAGTTATATCATTTGCATGGCAACCTATGCGGCCAATAACCTGTTTGTGCAATAGTTTTTCTATTTGGTTTTCATCTAATTGTCCTAGCATAAAGAATATTTATGTAAACTGAAAGTATAAAATTACCAGCGCTAATGGTGGTTAATGATGATGTGCCTCATTTAAAAAACTGATTTAAATCAGGAAAAAAACACTTGGCAGACCAGTTAAGAATGATGACCAATGTTAGGTGTTTCGCTGTCTAGCATCATTATAAAACAGGCAATAAAGTTGCAGCTTTGTTAAAAGGATGTCTGACACTATACATGTACCCTGTAGAAGGTTTGAGAGGCATAATTTTTTTGTAAAATAATTAGCTGGCCCCTTGTAGGTTTTGACCATAAGGAGCTGTTTTAAATTCAATTCTAACACTTAAAACTCATTCAATTATGGAAACTATCGACAACATTGTAGAAAACTGTATGCTTTGGTTAACCGACCTTTCTGTGTACAGATCCAGGCTTCAAAAATTGCAGCACTACCTGCAAATCACCAAAACACAGTTTTCGCTGAAAGGCAAATTTGAAAAGTATATAAGTCTGACAAGAGAGTTACAGAGCGCACTTAAGAAAATTCAGGCCATTGAAGCAAGGGTTATTCATACCATAAACGCTCATGAGAGTGAGCTATATATTCCCAGCCTGACCAGGTGGTCGGATTTGCAAAATGAAAATGAGTTGTTTGATAATATGATGACAGCTAACAAGGTAGTTTTGGACCTGCAGCGTTCAGTGAACTATTGTTTTAATGACACAAAAGAAGTTGAACGCCCCTCCCTAATTGTTGAAATGCCTATAGGCAAAAAAATAAAACAACAGGCCTGAATATTGGGAAAGGTTGGATAAATCTGATTTCTCTGGGATAGTAACTAAGTCGAAACTTTTTTAATTCAGTGGGAATTGAACGTAGAAAGTTGTGCCTTCATTTGCTGTAGTTGTAAACCATATTTTTCCCTGAGCCTTTTCAACTATCCCTTTACTAATAGCCAATCCAAGGCCGGTACCAGACGACTTGGTAGTAAAGTTTGGCATAAATATCTTTTCGTGCATTTCCTCGGGTATGCCACTTCCTCTGTCTTGTACCGTTACTAAAACCATGTGATCTCCCTTTGTTTGGGTGATGGCAATTACTGCATTTTCTTTTTCGGCAGATGCTTCAATTGCGTTCTTTATAAGATTTGTAAACAGCCTTATGACCTGGGTTTTATCTGCAAAGATTGTTGCCTTTCCTGGAGGCCGATGCCAAACCATTTTTACAGATTCATCGTTGTTATACAAATCCATGAGTGATTGTAAAACATCTGTTATATCGAACACCTCGTTATTGGCCCGCTCAATATTTGCAAACTGCGAAAAATCGCTGGCTATTTTTGCAAGCTGGTCAATTTGCTCTACCAATGTTGCGGCTACCTTTTGGGAGAGTTCCTGGATGCCGGGCTTCTTTTCAGCAATGGCCCGTTGCAGGTATTGAATGCTTAACTTCATTGGGGTAAGCGGGTTCTTAATCTCGTGAGCTACCTGCCTTGCCATCTCACGCCAGGCACCCTCCCGTTCGCTTTTAGCCAATGCCTGGGCACTATCTTCCAGTTTACTAACCATTTTATTATATTCGTTCACCAGTGCTCCAATTTCATCATTTGTGTCCCAGGCAATTTCTTCGTTAAACTTTCCCAGGTTTATATCGCGCATTTTATTTCCGATCAAAGTAAGCGAGTAGGTAATACGATTGGTAAGAAACACGGCAATTACTCCCGCTAAAACAAAAATGATGGCATTTAAATTTATAAGAGTAACCAGGAAGTTTGATATTTCCTGGTTCAATTCGTTTTGGGAGTTGAGGTAGGGAATATTGATATAAGCATACGGTTGGCCATTATCGTTGTTGATAGGAACGTATATGCTGAGGTAAGTAAAATGACCTACCCCTTCCTTTTGAATAACCTGTATCTCATGCTTATTGTGAAGTTTATAAAAAGCAGTAGGATCCATCATGTTGCTTAGAATATGCTTCTGGTAAACATAAGGCTGGGTTGATACTTTTAGCTTACCATTCATGTCGTAAAAATTTACATCCACGTCATGTATTTCCGATATATTCCTGATGTTTTTTTCCAGTTGACTGCTGGCACCCTCATCATAAATTTTAACCACATCATCGGCCATTTCGTGGTTCGAAACCTGGGCCTGTACCTCCCGTGCTAATATTTTAATTGCTTTGGCAAGCCTGTCTCTTTTATTGTTTTCGAACCTGGAAATGTAAAATGAAATAGTAGATGCCCCTATGACAAGAAAAGAAAAGACGCTTATAAAAAGTATAGTTGACTGTATCTGGTAACGAATGTTAAAGCGAAAAGTCTTTTTGATTTCAACCCATCTGAACCGGCTGCGCAACAATACATTGCCTACGTGAAACACCACAAGTATAAAGAGGAACGATCCGAACAGGTAGGCAAATAAAGTGATGGCTTCAAATAACATACTGCCATCTTTAATAACCATTACCAGTTTATTGCCGCCGGCATTGTACCACAGTATATCATATTTTCCCTCCCTGGTTTCCTCAAACTCCTGCTTAATTATTTTGTTTCGGGAAAGTTGCGACATAAAATTATAGTCGCCACTGCTGGTAACAAGTTTACTGTTATCGTACACCGCGTACGAGTAGTTGATGCTGATGTCCGAGGTGATGTCTTTAACCTGCTTAAAGAGCTCTGGATACAATGTTTCGCTTTGGTAACGCTTCGGTTTGGCCAGTAGAAAAAAATGGCCAACTGTTAAACCCTCAGCATCTTTTATTTGCTTTTGAAAAATATAGCTGAAGCTTTCCGAGCTATTCTCGTGATAATATAAATCGGGGATATTGGTGTTCTTACTTTGGTTGGATATGATGTTGGTTAGTATGTCGTAGCTGACCGAATCTTCGTTGTAAAGGCTGTTGTAGTTTTTATCAAACGTATAAATCCGGGTATCATATTTATTAATGTAGCCGCTAAAACTTTCGTTTATCACACTGTCTTTAATAAATTTATTGCTTACCGGGTTTTGCAATCGCCCATAGTTATTGGTCAAAAAAACATTATTAAAGTTAATGACCGCTATGCTTAAAATATTCTGCCCGGATGGGTCGGATTGCATAGCGATATCTTCAGCCTTACGTTTGCGCACCTGCGACTCAAGCAACTTGTTTTGATAGATAATCAGCGCAGAGATAGAAGCAGCAAAAAAGATAAGCCACAGCAAAAAAAAGGAGGAACGCATAAGTGGTTTATACAGATCTGCCGGTCGCTTTTCCATAATAAACAAATACAATAACAACCACCCAAGCACAAATAAATTGCTTACAGTAAGGTTTGAGTGCAGGGTAGCACTTAAAAACAAAAGACCCGTTAATGTAACAGAAAGGTATTTTGCCCAAACCGGCATATCAGTGAGTTTGTTTAGTAACAACAGGATGATATGTGACAAATGGAAGAAAGAAAGTGTGATGAAACAAAGGACTAAAAAACTGATAAACGTGTACATAGAAAGGCTAAAGAAATTGCTGATGTCGAAGGATATTTTAGAGTCAACAATCAGGCTGCGTACCACACCTGCAGCAACAATGGAAAGTAAAAGCAATACTCCCGATAGCAATAAGGTAACTACCCACGAAGCTTTGCTTTTTACCGGCTTTAAATTTTCAATAGTTACTAAAGAAGTCTGTTTAAAAAACGACACCAGCCAAAACACCAATATCATGTTAATGAGTAAATCACCCAACGACGGGTGCAAACTATTGGATGCATAAATTGAAGGATCAAAGAGCTCGAGATGGCGGTAATCGAAGGGAAAGGGTACATGGTAACTTACATACCGTAACACAAAAACCACAACAGCTAAAAAAAGAAAGCCTTTTAATGGACCAACTTTTTTACTAACATCGCTTGCCAGCACACTTATAAAAATTAACATAAAAATCAGGGAAACAATACGCAGTGTAAGACTATATGGATCATAATAAATTTTGTTCTTTTTTGTAATCTCCTTTAAACCGAACAATACTTTTCCATCGCCGTTTTGTATATCAACAGTGCTACCGGCATTTACCAGCTCATATCTTTTTTCAAGTGATTTTATCCCTGCAAATTCAGTTTTAAGGTAACTGGTCTTTACAAAGTAGTTGGACCGAATGGGGATCATGGCAAGTAAGACCGCCCTGTTTTGTTTTAGGTTAACAGTGGTTTTAATCAACTCAAATTCGCCATTTGGATAGGTGACAAAATATTTTCCATCAGGTCGGGCCACATCATTCTCCTGGGGTACTACCTCATGCGAATTCCAAAATTGCAATTGCAACGTACCATAGATGTTTTCACGATAAACAAACATTCCCGGTTTATCATCTTTAAACCATTCTAACTGTGGCTGGCCAATTTTTCCGGCTATAATGTTCTGGATTAAAGGCTTGTTTTTGGCAAAATCTGCAACCATTTCCTCATTGGACTGCAGGTAGTTTTCAAAACGTTGTTTAACCCGGTTAGGCGAAGAAGTATAGGACCAATAATTTGTAAAAATGAAAGACAGCGTATAAAGCCACGCAGCCGTAATGAGTAAGTAGCCGTTTTTGTAGATGCTTCTTCGTAACGTTTTCTTCAAGAGGTTGTTCTTTGCTTTTTTATATCATTCCACATAGCATCCATCTCCGCCAGGCTTAAGTCTGCAAGGTTTTTATTGTTGCTCCTGGCTGCTTCTTCCATTAGTTTAAAACGGGAAATGAATTTCTTATTGGTTTTTTCAAGGGCGCCTTCGGCGTCAATTTGCAAAAATCGTGCATAGTTTATAAGGCTGAACATTACATCTCCAAACTCCTCTTCAATATGTTCTTTATCATTATGGGCAATGGCTTCATGAAGTTCTTCCATCTCTTCTTCCACTTTCTTCCATACATCTTCTTTATTATCCCATTCAAAGCCTACCTGTCTTGCTTTGTCCTGTATCCTGGTGGCTTTTATAACAGCAGGCAAACCCGGCGGAACACCACTTAACACCGATGATTTTCCTTCACGCATTTTCAATTGCTCCCAATTCTTTTTCACATCTTCTTCATTGTTCACCTTTATCCCGCAATCGGCGGGACTATAAATATGCGGATGCCGGTAAATCAGTTTTTCACTTATCCCCTCTAATACCTCCTGCAGGGTAAATTGGTTTTGCTCGGCGCCGATCTTAGCATAAAATAGCAGGTGCAGCATCAAATCGCCTAACTCCTCTTTAATACCTTTCCAATCATTATTGGTAATGGCATCAGTTAGTTCGTACGTTTCTTCAATAGTTAAAGGCCGTAGCGTTTCAATGGTTTGCTTTTTATCCCACGGGCACTTTTCCCGCAGTTCGTCCATTATTTTAACCAGGTCCATAAACCGTTCTGCAACTTGTGTCATGTAAAAACTATTGAAACGTAAATATAGATAGAATGAAAATGTGATAAGCCTTGCTATAGCTGCTTAAGGTAAACGCATCTAATTTTTTTCGCGTTTGATTTTTAAACCGGGATTGAATTACTGTCTTCATAGTCCCGATAGGTACTACTGGTGGGTAGAAATGTTTTAGAAAGCATAAAGCGTTCCGATAGGAACGCCATGTGCTTTTTAATGTAATATTTTCTACCCACGAGATGTGCCTAAAGGCACAACATAGATAAAATTAATTAAGATGCGTTTTGCCCTGGCATGCACCTTCAGTTTTAATAATTGGATAAGCAATGTGTTTATAAAATTACGCCTGTTAAAAGACGGCTAAAACAAAGTTGGTATTATAATGAAGTGATGCATAAAATCAGGTATGTTTTTTCGTTAACATATATGCATCTATTTTTGGCGACTTATGAAAATGATGATGATGAAATTAATGATTGCAGGTTTATTGTTGATACTGGGAAGGCAATCTAATGCTCAATATTATTACCTGGATATAATAGGTACCCAGCAAACCAACGATCAATACAAGAAAATTTTACAGCAAAACCTTAGCTCAATTTCTGCCACAAGCTTTGAGCAAAGCAATAAACCCAGTACTGATTTTGTGTTGGAGCAGAATATTGCAAATAATCAAATAGTTACACGTTCGGCTTCCATAAACAGCAAGGAGTCGTTCTTTACAAGTTATTACACAGCAAGAAAATTGACTAAGACTATAGACAGTAATAACAGTGCAATCAATACGGTTGAATACAAATACAACAACAAAGGCAAACTACTTTCCAGCACTTCTTCCAATAAAGATTTTGACGGAACTTTTGACCAGTCTGAGATTCATCAATGGCAATACGATGATGACGGTAACCCGGTAAAAATGCTAAAGATCAAAAACAATGCTGATACAACAATCGTAGAATGTAAGCTTGATGAGGCAGGAAATATTATAGAGGAAAGCTGGAAAAGGAACAACCGGGTCATAGAAACCTACTATTATTATTACAATACCAAAAACCAATTGACTGACATTGTCAGGTACAATCGTAAAGCAAAGCAAATGTTACCCGATGTTATGTTTGAGTACGATGCCACCGGCCTTATTAGTCAAATGACACAAACACAAGGTACCAGCGCCAACTATCTCATCTGGCGATATGTTTACAACATTAAGGGTTTGAAAGAAAAAGAATTTGCCTTTAATAAAAAGAAAGAATTGCTTGGAAAAATTGAATACACTTACAAGTAACAGGCAAGAATTTGTCTTCTAATATTTGATCCTTTCATAAAGTTGTCAATCGTTCACAACTCTGGAGACTGACTACATTTCAACTTTCCTAGAACCGCTACTTGCTCATAATTTTTTCGACATGTACCAAAAACATTGTCGGGCTTAAAGTTTAGATACTTCCGCAAAATAGCAGCCGAACAAATTCATTTAGATACAATTCTTATTTAGGGATTTATTTACACATTTCGCCGGCTGTACTATAGCTTAATGAGGTGAAAGCAAGCAGCAAAAGCCTGTTCCATTTGCAAGATTTCTCCCGATAATGGACCATTAATTTTAGGGAGTTTGCACAATATCTCAATCAGACAAATGTTTAATTTCTGTTAGAAACTATACTAAGTATATACAACATTAATTTACTGTATATCGTTTGTATGAACCACAGCAAGGCATTAATACAACAGGACTAAATCATTAGAAAAGAAGTAAAAGCAACGTATGGATAGAGCAGGATTTGATGTAATTGTTAGCTCGTTTGAAAAGC
This sequence comes from Chitinophagales bacterium, assembly GCA_038211085.1. Lineage (GTDB taxonomy): Bacteria > Bacteroidota > Bacteroidia > Chitinophagales > Chitinophagaceae > Segetibacter. The sequence continues at coordinate 40,472 of JBBQVY010000002.1, forward strand.
ATGGAACCGTTTATCATGCTGCTATTACAACCCCAACAAAAAGCAAAAAAGACGACAATCACATTCAGGAATACAAAGTATTGCTATCGAGGCCAAAGGGCAAAACGGTTGCGTTTAAAATAAAATTTGACGAGCATGGAAGGTGGATACCAGATAAACGCAAACTAGTAGATCCGTGGATAGCAGACCAGATTGGAGAAATAATAGAGAACAAAATAATTAAGAAGATATAGTACAATTCGTTATTACGTGGTCAGCTACATATAAAAGGCCTAGGTAGCTATAAATACACATTCAGCGGGTATCAGCGGATAGCCTTTAAACTTTTGTAATACCTGGGCAACCACAACTACATCTCTTTGGCAATATCTTACTATGCGTTCAATGTCTTTTTCCAGATAATAAACATCCTGTACCTTACTGCCATCAATGTCGTTCTTGGAGGTTGGTATACCGAGCACACTTGCCAGCAAATGGAGTGAAATGTAATTTTTATAATCTCCAAATTTCCACCACTGCAAAGTGTCAACCATATTAATCTCCCAAGGCTTTGCACCATGTAATTGAAAAGATGGGGGAAGTTGTATACCATTAATAAGCATCCGCCTGCACAGAAACGGAATATCAAACTCCCGAATGTTGTGCCCACCGAATTTAAAGTTGCGGTTATGGGCTGCAAATTTTTTAACCAGTTCTATAAACTCTTTTAAAACGGTTACTTCATCATCTCCATAAATGCTTTTTAATTTCAGGCAAATGTTCCCTGATTTATCTTCGTAAAAAAAACCGGTAGAAATACAAATTACCTTTGCAAACTCTGCCAATATCCCTGCTCTTTGCCTGTAAACTGTTTCAATAGCAAGATTTTCTGGCATTGTTTTTGAAATCTTGTCGACAAATAATACCTGCCAGTCGGGTGTTAGTTGATTAAAATCCGGTACTTGTGGGACCGTTTCTATATCAATCATTAATAAGTCAATAAAATAACTACTATTGGACAAAGTTTTACTTTTTTATTACTTTAACTACAATTCGTTACCTAAACTACAATTATCATGAGCTACACTCCGCAGTATTCTGCAAGCAATCCACAACCACAACCTACTCCTTCAAAGCGGGATGATCGTAAACTAATATACGGTTTTTTAATTGTGGCACTGTTAGGAACCTGGGCCTATATCATTTATGATAAAAACAAAACAAAAGAGTCAATTACCCAGTTACAGATGGAGTATACCAATGTTGACTCTGCACGTAACGTAATTGAGCAAGAGTATAATGATGCATTAGCGCGTTTGGATACCGCAACAGGAAACAATACTGAATTACAAGGCAACTTATCAGAGAGACAAGCCGAAATCAACAACCTTAAAAAGCAAATTTCTGCTATCACCACCAACCGTAAAGCCACCGCTGGTGAGTTGTCACAGGCCCGCAAATTAATTGGCCAGTTAAATTCAAAAATCGGAGAAATGGTTGCAGAAATTGACAGACTTAAAGGCGAAAACAAGGTACTTAGTACCAATAACCAGGAGCTAAATACCCAGAAGCAACAACTGACCACTGAAAAAACGCAACTAGAAGAAAACCTAACTACAACCGAAGCTGCCAGGAGGCAAGTTGAAGACGTTGCTTCTACCTTGCATGCTTCAAATATGAATATCACTCCAATTAATATAAAAGGAAGCGGTAAAGAAAAAGAAACTACTACTGCTAAAAGAGTTGACCTTTTAAGAATATCATTCAATCTTGATGAAAACAGGGTAGCACCAAGTGGTGAAAAAGTATTGTATGTTTCTGTAACTGCTCCTAATGGACAACCTGTTACAATGGGTAATGGCAGCGGAACTTTTGATACACGTGAAGAAGGTTCAAAACCCTTTACCAGTAAAGTAAATGTTCAATACGAGCAAGGCAAACGTTCCAATGTAAGTTTTGATTGGAAACAGGATGGCAAATATCAAACAGGCGATTACCGCATCCAGGTGTATCATAACGGATTTAAAATTGGAGAAGGAATTAAAACTCTTAAGAAAGGCGGACTATTTGGTTAGAATAACTATTTAAATAGAATTCAAAATACTGGAAACAGGAGCTTTTAGCTCCTGTTTTTATTTGTTGGATTATAGTTCGGAAGTGCACGATACATTGTCAATTACAATAATGCCCTTAACGATGCCCGACCTGTATGTATCGTTCGGGTTTCCCCGGGTTTCCGGCCTTCGTACTGAAAGTTCAATTCCAGGTTGTTACCTAACCGTTTGGTAAGTTCTACGTTCCATAAAAAGTTTTTACCAGGCAATAATGCATCTAACATAATATAGCTAACGGTACTGTTGGTTGCTCCTGTATAAACAATATTACTATAGGTAAATCGCCCATTTAAACTGGTATTATTTACTGCATTGTATTTACCATCGATATTTAAAGAATTGGTAGTGGATCGTTCTCCCCCATAAAGTAAACTGTTTTGTTTTTTACTATACTGGTAACCAGTTTGTACTCTGTATTTTGTTCCTTCTGTAAAAGTGAAACGGGGCTCCGAGGTAAGTATGTCTATCAAAAAGTTTCTATTGGCAAACGTGGGTGTAAAGAGTGAATTAGTTGCCAACTTTTGCAAAAGCTCAATGCTGTATTTACGGGTAATATTTACCCTTCCTTTCAATGTCCAGTCGTTTAGTTGCCTGCTTTCAAAACCATACGTCAATAACGATTTGTTGTAGTTTCTGCTGTTACTAACATCCATACCCCAGCGAATGCTAAAGCGGTTAAAGGATATTGTATTGGCAACAATATTATTGAGGGTAATGAGTGAGGTATCCATAATTCCCCCTTTAAATGGATTGATGGTAAGTGCACCCGAAGCCAACACTTTCTTTGCCGTTTGTAAAGAGGATTGCATATTGAACCTTCCCAGCAAATCTTTCGTTCGCTTATTGGTTATTTTACCGGTTATTGATTTTGGATTGAGGGTGATGGTGTAATTAAACTGGGTATAATTGGCTTTTACAAACTGGTTGGTTGGTGTAAAAACCCGTATATATTTTGCCTGGTCCTGGAAGAGGGCAATCTCAAATTCATTTATCTGGGGAATGCCGTCATTATTGTAATCATTCCAGGCATATTCACCCCTGCCGGCAGGCACTTCTATGTACGAAAAATCCCTTCTTTGCTCCTGGCCTGCTCCAAGTTCATACAGCATATTTCCCCTAACAAAGCCCTTCCATTCATTAATAACATATTCCATTCTGCCAAGTACACTATTCTCAGGCTGAAGCGTAGTTATGTTTCGATTGATAACCTGCAATTGCCGGTAGGTAACATTTGCCCTGAACTGGTGCCTGCTATTACTCAACAACTCGGTTGACAAACTTATGTTATGGCTGCGGTCGGTGGTTTCAAGATTTTTACCAACGGGTATTTGATTGGCTCTTGTAAAGTAACTAATTGCCCATCGGTTGTCTTTTGCCTGGTTTGATTTGAAATAGGTTGTAATGGTAGTAAAAGCAAAACTTAAAGGGCTAACAGTATCGGTAAATTTGTTGCGCAATTCATTGTGTTCAACTACGTAGCTGGCGCCGGCAGTATAATTTTTAAGCCTGGTAAAAACTTTGCTTATATCAACTACCGGTCTTAAAAAAAAGCCCTTGTTGATGGCCGATTTAATACTGGTAAGATTGAAAACATTATTAACCTGCCACCCTCCTATTTTCTGTTGCTGCACCAAAGCATGTCTAAGCCCCGTATAAGCATCATCGCGAACATAACCGGTAAACTGGTATTGAATATAATTGCCTGCTGTATCAATCAACCTCATGTTAAGTGAGGGCAAATGTTCGGTAGCAGCAGCAGGTTGATAGTCAAGTCCCCAGTCGCGGTAAAACTCCACGGAGCGCAAACGTTCAAGCGGCTTAAATTTTTTGTCCACCATTTCGTAACCTGCTGTTGTATTCAACAAAAGGTTTTTTCTTCTGCCTGTGCTCCACTTACTAAGGTTTGTATAAGTAAGTTTAGTTGCCATACCCTGGTCATTCTTTTTATCCTTAGCCGAAAATGTATTTACATCATAATTGCTGAGGGCAACATCAGCCTTTAACTGGTTATTTTTTGACAAGTCGTAGATAGCAGCTAAGGCAAACAACTGTTGTTTTTTGGGAGTAACCAAATAAGTAGCAGGTTCAAAATTTCCCTGGGGTACATTATTTAGCGGCGCTACCCATTTAAAAACTTTTCCATTAGCCGCATTAAAATCAGGGATATAATTACCCCTTCCAAAACCTACTTCAAGAAAACCAAGGCTATACTTTGCTAAATTTTTATTTGTTGAGAAGACATAAATCGAATCTCTTATGCCGCTGCCGTAAACAGTATCTATCCTGGCATATAAAATTTTACCAACCTCAAAAGTATCTAATGTAGCAGAGGGGTAAAATGCACGGTTGATACTATCTCCTATTTTGCTTAAAAACTGCCGCTGCCGTGTGTCGAGGGTTTGGTTGATGGGAGAATTTTTTGCATCCGAATTACTATAAGCCGAAATGTTCAAAGAAAGCTTTTTATTGATGATCGTTTCATTGTTAGCATACAATAGGGAGTTAAGATAATTGCGATCTGCATATTCAAACTCAACCTGTATCCTTGCATCTTTTGTGATCATTCTCCTGGGTGTAAAAGCTATTTCTGCCGTATTATAATTGATCACATAATCCTGGTCTTCGCCGCGTTGCAATAATTGACCATCTATAAATACCCGTTCTGTTCCTGCTAGTACAATAAAGAAAAATTCGTTGTTGGCTCCCTGTAGGCGGTATGGCCCCTGGTTTCCCTCCTGCCCCTGAAAAATGTTGCGTGTAAACTTGCCCTTGGCAATGGCGCCACTAACCAAAGTTTTACTTACAACCTGCTTACCGGCTTTGGTTTGAGTGCTATAAGATATGCCCTGTACTCTTTTGTAAAAATTAAGAAAGTAGGAGTTGTTCTGCCTGATATCAATGTCCCCAAGGTTTGCTTCCCACCCATTTTTTTTAAACTGCAGCCATACCCTATCAAACTCGTTGAGCTGTTGTGTGGTGCCATCTGGCTGTAGAGGAATGTTGTTATCTGTTATGGCAGCCGCCACTTCAATACTATCGCCAATTAAACCGTTAAGCTGTAAGTTAAATTGTGAGTTTACTACTACATCCTGGTTGTTGCCAAAGCTAAGGGCACGCCCAAAACTTCCATTATAATTCATAGTACCAAAATCAAATAGTTTGCCGCCATTGGCTTGCTGCCTGTTGCGGTTAAAAACAAAAGGCTCAGCCTTAAAGTTGTTCATGATGCTATCGTACGAATATCTTTTTACAACTGCATTCAGTTTGTAGTCAAAAACACGGTACATAATATCCACGGAGTCTAATGCGGGCCTTTTCTTCCAATGTAACGCTGCATTAATAATGTCCAGCGTATAATAACTGGTATCAAGTTGTTTAATGAAAAATGTACGGGGTACAATGCTAACACTGTCGAGAAATAAGTTGCGGTCAGTGGCTATTTTTTTGGTACGAAGGTTTGAATAATTATAGGACTGGGCCTGGAGTTTGGCCCCCATAAAAGATAGTAGAATCAATACCGCTATATATCTAAATGCAATCAACAGAAAATTCTTCGTAAAGTAAATTTAATGCATATAGAAGCGGTGTTTTTTTGCTGGTATGTCAATGACATAAAGCTGGTAAGATAAGCTGCTTTTGCAAATCAAACCAACAGAAGATTTGGCAAAATCATCGGTAAAATTTATCAACCTATAAACCAGGCTACCCATTAGACAATTTCATTGTAAAAAGCAACAATTACAAAGCCCGGGCATTGCGGCCCGGGCTTTTATTATTTAAAACTTGATTTTGATAAATCCTATCAATTGAGTTCATACTTTATTTGGCACTTAAAGTAATCGCAACATTAAAGTTTAGTGGTTTAGAAGTTGTTCTGCGTGCTTTACCATAAAGAATATAAGTAAGTTCTGTTCCTGACAAATATTCTTTTAACTCAGGGCTATTTACTGGTTCAGCGGTGTAGGAAGTAGAAAAGGCATCAGGAAAAGAAAAGGCAGCTATTTCTACAGGTGTTGCTTTTGTGTTTGAAGAAAAGGTAAAGCGTGCACTTTCAAAATTTGCAAGGTTGTTAGCTGCATCTGCATTGGTTAGCGATACTACTATTTTTTTAACTTTTATAGTACTAACAGCACCTGCTCCAAATGCACCCGCTGTATTTGCTCTGATAATACTATCCAGGTTAAAGTTTACATTAAACGAACCAAGGGAGGCCTCGCTACCTAATACAATTGGTATGGCAGGAACGCTAAATTGAAACGAGGGCAGATTGATATCGATTGAAGGGAAAATGGCATCTTTGATTTTATTACACGAGATGCCCGCTAAAACAAAAACAAATAACGATACACTCAGCAAAACTTTTTTCATGTTGGTGGATTTTAATTCTTGTAAACAATTAGTATACCATAAAAAAAGCCATCCATTACTGGACAGCTTTAACTTTTAAAGTCAAAATAAGGTCAGTTAAAAAATTTAATAAGAGTGGGGAAGATAAGGAGGGTTACATAGCAATTTGCTTCTCAACCATCATTTTGCGCATGTTGATCAAGCCATAACGCATACGGCCTAAAGCGGTGTTGATGCTACAATTGGTCATTTCTGCAATTTCTTTAAAACTCAGGTCTGCATAATGACGCAATACAATTACCTCTCTTTGCTCATCAGGCAACATATCAACCAAACGTCTAACACGGTCGTGACTTTGACCCTGCATCATTTTAGTTTCAGGACTTTCATCACTCATGTTTAATACTTCAAAAATATCGCGGTCGTCGCTGGTTTTAATGGCAGGGCTACGTTTAACTTTTCTAAAATGATCAACACACAAGTTATGTGCAATGCGTAACGCCCATGGAAGAAACTTACCTTCTTCGGTATAACGATTGTTACGAATGGTGTCAATCACCTTTATAAAAACATCCTGGAATAAATCCTCAGCCAGGTATTTATCTTTTACTAAAAACAAAATAGAAGAATAAATTTTGTCTTTGTAACGGTTAACTAAAACTTCTAAAGCCTGGCCTTGTCCTTGTTGAAAAGCCTTTACTAGTTGTGTGTCGGTAGCCTGTGCAAATGTTTTCATAAAAAGTGGTTGTTTTGGATAGGTTTTGTGGATAATTGATAGATAATGGATGAATTTGTTTTGTTTTGAAACAAGATCTTTTTGGTGAAAAGTCTTCTTTTTAAATTGGCTACCGGTTAACCTTTTTAAAGTTTTGGGACATTTCTATTTTTAAGATGCTTGCTTTGTTACTGATGTAAAGTTGGATGAAACATTTAACAGGTTGTGCTGCAAATAGGCACAACCATACCCGAAAAAGGCATTTAAAAATCCGGGCATTTTACAGGAAAATGGCTTTAAGAATCTATTAAGATAACATTGAAAAACAAAATTCTGGAGCAGATTATTTTAATGAAAGCCTTTACCAGTAAGGATTTTACTTAACATAAGTAATACGGGGGATGGATAGGTTGATATAATAATCAAATCTTAAAAATTAGTAAAAGGTTGCCCTGGATTAAAAAAATATTAAAGAAGATTACCTTTTTGGGATAGGGTATTACAACATTTTTTATACTTGAAAAGAGTGGACATTACCATTCAGCACGTGCAGTAGGAGTAATACTAAGGTCAGCAAAATTGGATTGGAGAAATTTGTAGTACGCTGTTATGGCAATCATAGCTGCATTGTCTGTACAGTATTCAAAAGGAGGAATAAATGTATTCCAACCATGCTTTGTACCCATCTTAGATAAACCATCGCGTAAGCCACTATTTGCACTAACACCTCCTGCAATACAAACCTCTTTCACGCCGGTTTGGTCAGTTGCTTTCTTAAGCTTATTCATTAATATCGTTACAATGCGCTGCTGTATCGAAGCACATATATCAGGTAAATTTTCAGTAACAAAATGCGGGTTGTTCTTTGTTTCGTTTTGAAGAAAATACAGGATGGAAGTTTTTAAGCCACTAAAACTAAAATTTAATCCAGGAATATTTGGCTCAGGAAATTTGTATTTATCAGCATTGCCTCCCTTAGCATTTTTATCAATTAATGGACCACCGGGGTACGGAAAACCTAACAGTTTGGCACTTTTATCAAATGCCTCTCCCGCAGCATCATCAATTGTTTCTCCTATTACAGTAAGGTCGTATGGACTTTTGCATAAAATAATTTGTGTATGCCCGCCACTTACCGTTAAACATAAAAAGGGAAATGACGGTGAGGGCTTACCTATTAAATTGGCCAGTACATGTGCCTGCATATGATGCACGGCTATCAGGGGTTTGCCAAAAGCTAATGCCATAGACTTGGCAAATTGTGCGCCTACCAGTAAACTTCCAATCAATCCGGGGGCCTGTGTAAAAGCAAAAGCATCAATATCATCCAGGGTAACATTCGCCTTCTTTAAGGCTGCATCAACTACGGGTACAATATGTTGTATATGTGCCCGGCTTGCTAATTCAGGTACTACCCCACCGTACTGCTCATGCACTTTTTGCGTTGCAACAATGTTCGACAAAATCTCTCCATCACAACACACCGAAGCACCGGTATCATCGCAGGAAGATTCTATAGCTAATATATTGGTCATGGGGTCATTGGGTCATTAAGTCATTGGGGCATTAGGGCATTAGGTCATTGGGGTCATTAAGTTATTGGGGCATAATATCATAAAGTGATGCAAAGGTTATTTTGAATGTTCAAAAATCCTAAATTAAACTGATACATGCCTGGTTAACGACTACACTATTAATTAAGTTAATAAAATGTGGTGGGAAAAGATGACCAATAGTTTGCCAATAAAGTGGTATTGCCTAAGGCCAGATAATAACGGTATGCAACCCAATGATGGTGTTAAAAACCATTATCTATCCACTAGTAATTACTTAAAATTTCCTATCGGGTTAAATAACTACATGCTAAAGAAGTAGCTATCCATGTTGACCTATTAACCCAATGACCCAATGACCTACTGACCTATTGACTCAATGCCCTATTGACCCAATGACCCAATGACCTATTGACTTATTGACTCAATGCCCTATTGACCCTATGCCCCAATGACCTAATGACCTATTGAACAATTTACTTCATACGAATGGCTACTACCGGGTTCATTCGGGCTGCAATGGTTGCAGGTATAATGCCTGAAAGTACACCTACAACCACACATATAGAGATGGCTAAACTTAAAGTACCAACGGAAATATAAATAGGAAAAGGCATTACGGTACTTAACAATTTGGTCAGTAAAAAAACAAGTATCAAACCTATGAGACCACCCATTAAGCATAAGAAAGAACTCTCTAATAAAAACTCGGTAAGTATAGTAGAACTTTTTGCACCAATAGCTTTTTTAAGACCTATCTGGCTGGTTCGTTCTCTTACTGTTACAAACATTATGTTGGCAACACCAAAAGCGCCTACAATCAGAGACAGGCCCGCAATAGCCCATCCCCCCAGGTTTACCGAGCCAAATACACTATCCATTTGTTTGCTAAACATATTGATATCGTTCAGTGCAAAATCGTCTTCTTCCAAAGGGCTTAACCTGTGGATGGATCGCATTATTCCTCTCAGCTCATCAACCAGCGCTTCCGAGGAAATACTCTCCTTTCCCTTAACCAAAATAAGCGGGCTGTTGTACTCAATTACCACCATGCTGGCTAATAAATAATAGGGCAATACCACCGCTTCATCAAATTGCCAGGCTCCGGCAAAACTGGTACCCTGTTTCTTCACTATTCCAATTATATTCAGCGATTTTCCTTTGTACTTTACCTGTTTGCCCAAGGCATTCTCAGGATTGCCAAACAAATTTTCGGCATTGGTATAACCCATTACAGCTACCGGCGACCCCTGTTTAAATTCTGCATCACTTATATACCTGCCATATTCAATGGGTACGGTTACAATCTGGCTAAAACCTTCAGTAACCCCATAACTCTGCACATTACTAAGCGAAAAATCATTGTAATCCAGATCGCTGTTCGTTCTGATGGAATACGCAGCATCTGATGCTAACTGTGACCGTAATTGTATATCGGTCATTTCGTGAAGCTTTGGGTAAGGCCGTTTTATATATTTCCACCAGGCAAAGTTGCCATCATCATTACCATACTGCCATTTATCTACATAAATAGTGTTGCTCCCCAGGCTCTTAATGTCGGCCTGCACTTTCAATTTTAAACTATCAACTGTAGCAAGTACCCCTATGATACAGAAAATACCAATGGTAATTCCAAACAACGATAGAAAAGTGCGCAGCTTATTATTGCGCAACTCCTGCAGGGCCATCTTAAAACTGTTCCAAACAATTGAAAGGATTGTAAGCATAAACCAAATGTAGTAATCCTATGTAAACATCTATAAATTATTACACAGGTGGCAGATCCTGTCATATTTAAAAACGCAGTTCATCTTTATGATGAAGCGTTAATATAATACCCCTTTTTTTTGCTGGTTAGCTTTTGCCGTAAGGATGTTAATAAATGGTAGATATAATTAAAAAGTTGGGCAAGATGGCTACAACAATATGGAAGAAATTTCAAACCAAAAATACAATTGAGTGTTTGAGGAAATGGCAGGTAAAATAAATAATTGCTAAATGTGTTTGCTGACTTTCGTGTGTTATTTTTGCACCGATTTTTTTCAAATACAAAACCCGCTCTATGACCTTTAAACAAATGTTCACTTCTTCCATCGGAAAGAAATTTGTAATGGCGCTCACCGGCATTTTTCTCATAACTTTTTTAATTGTTCACGTTGGATTGAATGCCACAATTTGGGCGAATGACAATGGACAAATGTTTAACACCGGGGCCAACTTTATGGCTTCGATGCTGGTTATACGCATAATGGAGATAGGTTTATTTGCCGGCATTATACTTCACCTGGCACAGGGCTATTTGCTTACTCTTGACAACCAGAAAAAAAGAACAGAAAAATATGCAGTTGATTATGGTAATGCGGGTAGCAAATGGTACAGCCGTAGTATGGGTTTGCTGGGTACTTTATTGTTGTTATTCCTGATCATGCACATTTACCATTTTTGGATTCCATCACGTTTTGGTGGTATCGCCAATGTTCAGCCTTTACAGGAAATTGACTATCCAAATGCTTTGGGCAAACAGTACCATAACTTATTTGCTGAAATGATCAAGGTTTTCCAAAACCCTATAGTAGTCTTGCTTTATGTGGCAGGTTGTATATCACTGGCCTATCATCTCATGCACGGTTTTGAAAGTGCTTTTAGAACTATAGGAGTACACAACAAACGCTACTTAAATATGTTAAGATATGGAGGACGTGGATTTGCTATAATTGTTTCAGCAGCTTTTGCCATGATGCCTGTTAGTATGTATTTAGGATGGGTGAAGTGAGTTGTCAGTTGTGAGTGGTCAGATGTGAGTTGACGGTAATGAGTGGGGAGACGCAAGAAGTGAAAGTTGAAGCTGGAAAGGTGAAACGTGTAGAAGAGAATGATAATTGAAAAGGAAAAGCTTAAACTAAGAGAAAAAAGTTCGTTCTTATTTTTGACTTTTGACTTATTCCATTTTACCTCCCCATCAAAAAGTTGCCACTTATTATTTGGTATAAGTGAGTGACACAACAATGTTGCTGGAAGTGAAAATGCCGGTTTCAAAAAAGAGTATACTCTAATTAAAATAATCTTCGGTTTATGATAGATGCAAAAATTCCTGCAGGCGATCTGGACAATAAATGGACAAATTATAAAGACCATTGCAAGCTTGTGAATCCTACCAACAAGCGCAAGATGGAAGTGATTGTTATTGGTACCGGTTTGGCCGGTGCTTCGGCAGCCGCTGCACTTGGCGAAATGGGTTACAAAGTGAAAGCCTTCTGTTTCCAGGATAGTCCCAGGAGAGCACACAGCATAGCCGCACAGGGTGGTATTAATGCTGCCAAAAATTATCAAAACGATGGTGACAGTGTTTTCCGTTTGTTTTACGACACCATAAAAGGTGGCGACTACCGCAGCCGCGAAGCAAACGTGCACCGCCTGGCTGAGGTAAGTGGAAATATTATTGATCAGTGCGTAGCGCAAGGTGTTCCTTTTGCACGTGAGTATGGCGGATTGCTTAGCAATCGTTCGTTTGGAGGCACACAAGTGCAGCGTACCTTTTACGCAGCAGGTCAAACCGGTCAGCAATTATTAATTGGCGCTTACCAGGCATTAGAGCGCCAGGTGGCATTAGGAAATGTAAAAATGTACAATCGCCACGAAATGCTCGACGTGGTAATTATAGATGGAAAAGCACGGGGCATTATTGCACGCAACCTGGTAAACGGCGAATTGGAAAGACATGCAGGGCATGCCGTTTTACTTTGTAGTGGTGGATATGGTAACGTGTTTTATTTGTCAACCAATGCTATGGGCAGCAATGTTACTGCAGCATGGAAAGCACATAAAAAAGGTGCCTATTTTAGCAATCCATGTTTTACGCAAATACATCCAACCTGTATACCGGTAAGTGGCGATCACCAAAGTAAACTAACACTTATGAGCGAAAGTTTACGTAACGATGGCCGTATTTGGGTACCCAAAAAACAAGACGATTTACGTAAGGCAAGCGAAATACCAGAGGAAGAGCGTGATTATTATTTGGAGAGAAGATATCCGGCATTTGGCAACCTGGTACCACGTGATGTAGCGTCAAGGGCTGCTAAAGAAAGGTGCGATGCCGGACATGGTGTTGGAACCAGCAGGCAGGCAGTTTATCTTGATTATGCTGCTGCTATTGAGAGATATGGTAATATTGAAGCCGGCAAAAAGGACATGCACAATGTAGATCCGGCAACAATAGTTTCTATGGGTAGAGAAGTAGTAAAGGAAAAATATGGTAACCTGTTTGACATGTACGAAAAGATTACAGGCGAAAACCCTTACGAATTACCCATGCGCATTTTCCCGGCTGTACACTACACCATGGGAGGTCTTTGGGTTGATTATGAATTGCAAACTTCCATAACAGGTTTATATAGTTTAGGCGAGGCAAACTTTAGCGATCATGGTGCTAACAGGTTAGGTGCATCGGCACTTATGCAAGGCCTCGCAGATGGTTACTTTGTAATACCTTACACAATAGGTAATTACCTGGCCGACGATATAAGGAACCCCACTCCATCCACTGACGATGCTGCATTTGTACAGGCAGAAAAAGAAGTTGCAGATAGAATTAATACCCTTAAAAATATAAATGGATCGCAAACAGTAGAAAGCTTTCATAAGCGGTTGGGTAAGATCGTGTGGGATAAATGTGGCATGGCACGCAATGCAGAAGGCTTAACCCAGGCTATTGAAGAGATCAGGAAATTGAAGGCGGAATTTTGGAGCGATGTAAAAATACCCGGAGATATAAATGAGATGAACTGGGAGCTGGATAAAGCAAACAGGGTTGCCGATTTTATTGAACTGGGAGAATTAATGTGCATAGATGCATTAAACAGAAATGAAAGTTGCGGCGGACATTTTAGGGAAGAATACCAGACTGAAGAAGGTGAAGCTTTGCGTGACGATGCTAATTATATGTATGTAGCATCGTGGGAATATAAAGGCGATCATAATTGGGACTTGCATAAAGAACAATTGGAGTACGAAGTAGTGAAACCCAGCCAACGGAGTTATAAATAATGGAAGGAATGTTTTTAAACCCTGTTTTCGCTCTGTTATTGGTTACCTGTTGTTTTGGCTGTACGCCAAGACAAATCAGCCAGAACAAAATGACAAGGCCATTAGAAGACCTTCAGATAAATAAAGACAACCAGGCCTTAAATAAAATTGTATTTCTAACTTTTGAAGTATCGTTAATTGATAGTGCCAGGGAAGAATATGGTTTTAGGCTTATCAACAAAACTTTCTCAACCGGTACACTAAAAAAAGAAACAAAAAGCAACCTGGGACCTACCGGTAGGGGCTTTTTATACTACACTTTGGACGAGAATAACAACAAACCCATTTTTGCCAAAGTTCCCGATCCTTTAGAAATGTTGGTAGAATATCCCGGTGAAAACCAGTCGATGGAAAAGAAAACATTTTATAGAAATAAGGGTGAAATAACAATACGTTTTCAATTTGAAAAAAACGCTAAAACAATATCTATATTTAAAGTGTCGCGCAATTCCCAAACTCTAAAAAAAGTTTATTATGCAAATCTTTAACCCTTACTTCCCCTTTCTTTTAAAACGGCTCTCAATTTTGTTTCTTGCCCTTTGCTGTTACCAGGTAAATGCACAGGTATTTCCTATGGATACTATTATGCGTAATGGTGAGCGGCCAAACCGCATAAACATGGTATATATGGGCGATGGTTACCTGGCTGGCCAGGTTGCCGCTTTTGTAACTAATGCAACAACTATTAACACTGCATTATTTTCGCAGGCTCCGTTTTCTAACTACAAAAATTTTTTCAACTCATACGCAATTAAATCACCATCGTTAGCATCGGGTGCTAAGCATCCTGGCACTGCAAGTGATGAGAACACATCAGGAGGTCAAACTGTAATAGATCCAAACAATTATTACCAAAGTACTTTCGATTATTTTTCAATTCATCGATTACTTGTTCCTCAAAACAATGCAAATATTTATAATGCTTTAAGCAGCAATCTGCCTGATTACGACCAGGCATTTATCGTTGTTAATTCACCCTTTTATGGTGGTTCGGGCGGAGCCATCGCAACTGCTTCAATTGACCCTAATTCAGCCGAAGTAGCTATTCATGAACTGGGACATTCATTTGCTGGTTTGGCCGACGAATATTGGGCCGGGGCCTATTATGCTGCGGAAAAGCCTAATATGACGCAAAACAATAACCCTGCAACTGTAAAGTGGAAAAACTGGTATGGTACAAACAACATAGGAATCTTTCCACACGGTTCTTCTGGCCTGGAAGCTACGTGGTACAAGCCACACCAGCTTTGTAAAATGCAGTACCTGGGTTACCCTTTTTGTTCAGTATGTAAAGAAAGGATTGTTGACAGGATACATGAATTGGTTAAAATGGCAGACAATATAGTTCCTGCAACCAATTCTTTTACTTTATCAAACACCAATCCTGTAGATTTTTCTGTAACCACGGTAAAGACTATTCCTTCGACCATACAAGTTAAATGGTACCTGAATGGTTCATCAACAGCCTTTGCAACCAACCAGGATGCAGTAAGCGTTCCCTTTGTTAATCTTAATTATGGCAACAACACCGTTGTAGCCCAGGTAATAGATAATAATGATTTATCAAAATCGTACCTGCCGGCTGCAGGTTATATTAACACCATAACCTGGACCGTTAACAAACCAGCTACCCTGCCGCTGCGATTATTAAAATTTGCTGGTAGTGTGGTTGAAAAGTCAGGCGTATTGCTTTGGGAAGTGGACGATACCAAAGACCTGGAATCATTTACAATCGAAAAAAGTAAAGATGGAAATAACTTTACAACATTTAAGAATGTAAAGGGAGATGCATATAACAAGAAATACGCTTTTACCGATCCTAACCTTTTGTTTCCATTTTCTTTTTACAGGCTCAGGATCAATCAAAAAGATGGGGCAGGCTTTTACAGCAGTGTACTTCGTTTGCAGAATAGTTTTGAAAAATTAAATTACAAAGTTTACCAGGATGCCGCTTTACATAAGTATCATTTGAGCGTTGGCTTACAGGATAAACAAGATATTTCAATAAGGATTGCAGATGCCGTGGGAAGGGTTGTATACCGCAAAGCATTTGGCAAACCAGGTTTACAACTCGAACATGATTTTAACCTTTCGGGTAAACCGGCCGGCACTTATTTTATGAATATAATGATTGGAACAAATTTGCATACCGTACAATTATTAGCTAATTAAAGAACTCCAATACGAACTAAAATAATACTATGGAACATTACAACATGAACCTTACACTTAAAGTGTGGCGCCAGAAAAACAACAAAACAAAAGGAAGTTTTGAGAACTACCAGGTTCGTGATATTTCTTCAGAAATGTCGTTTCTTGAAATGTTTGATGTGTTGAATGAAAGTTTGGTGATTGATGGAAAAACACCCATTGCTTTTGATCATGATTGTCGCGAGGGTATTTGTGGTTCTTGTGCGATGTACATTAACGGTAAACCACATGGACCCTGGAAGGGCACAACCGTATGCCAGTTGCACATGAGAGCTTTTAAAGATGGTGATACTATTGTTGTTGAGCCATGGAGAGCCAATGCATTTCCTGTTATTAAAGACCTTGTAGTTGACAGGTCTGCGTTTGACCGCATTATACAGGCAGGTGGTTACATTAGCGTTAATACCGGCAATGCCGTAGACGGTAATGCAATACCCATTGATAAATATAATGCTGACACTTCGTTTGCTGCTGCTGCCTGCATAGGTTGTGGTGCTTGTGTGGCTGCCTGCAAAAATAGTTCTGCCATGTTGTTTGTGTCGGCCAAGGTTACACACCTTGCTATGTTGCCGCAGGGCGGCCCGGAGAAAAAGACCCGTTCTTTAAATATGATTACCCAAATGGACCGCGAAGGATTTGGTGCCTGTACCAATACAGGCGCCTGCGAAGCAGCTTGTCCTAAAGAAATTTCGCTTACCAACATAGCAAGATTAAACCTTGAATACCTTAGTGCTGGTTTAACGGTAGATGAAAGATAATTTTTCAAGCTTAACTACAAGCCATTCTAAAAAGGATGGCTTTTTTTATTTAAAACATGTTGCATGTCTTACACTGTTCCTACGCAAACACACATTGGACACGTACATTTAAAAGTTGCTGATATTGACAGAGCCTTATCGTTTTACGAGGGACTGCTTGGCTTTCAAATTACGCAGCGATATGGAAGTGCGGCTGTGTTTTTATCGGCTGGCGGCTATCATCATCATATTGGTTTAAACACCTGGTACAGCAAAGGTGCGCCGCCTGCTGCCGAACATAGTGCCGGCCTTTTCCATCATGCTATATTATACCCAACCCGTAAAGATCTAGCCTTTATTTTAAAGAGATTGATAGATCATAATTATCCCTTAACCGGTACTGCCGATCATGGTGTTTCGGAAGCCATCTACCTGAATGATCCCGATGAAAATGGTGTTGAGTTGTATTGGGACCGGCCTAAAGAACAATGGCCAATTGATGCAGAAGGAAATCTGCAAATGGGTTCTGAATCGTTGGATTTAAAAGGACTATTGGCAGAGTTGGATAAGTAACCAGCTGAGAAAAATGCCGCCCCGCTGGGGCTTAGTCCCTCAACATGCTGCAATTGTTACCAAAATGTCAGCTCCCGAAAAACCGGGACAGGCACTCCGGTCTTTTAAGAATTATCAAAACCTCTATACACATTTTCTCATAAAATTATTCATACAACGAATAATAAGAATTTAGCCCTGTTTACATTTAACACAAATTGACGGGTTATATTTGAAACTTTTCTTCCCGCAAAGCGGAATAAACGAGCAAAGCATTTAATGAGCAATAGCTATTTTAAGTTTAAACAATTTACAATTGAGCAGGATGCCTGTGCTATGAAAGTTTGTACAGATGCATGCCTGTTTGGTGCATGGCTTTCAACCAAACTGCAGTCAATAAAGAGTATAAACTTACTGGATATTGGCACAGGTACCGGGGTGCTGAGTTTGATGATTACTCAGTATAATGAAGCCCCGATTGATGCCATTGAAATTGATGAAGCTGCTTCGGAACAAGCAAGAGAAAATTTTGCATCATCTCCTTGGTCAGCCAGATTACACGTTGTACATGCTGACATCAGGAACCTTGTCTCAACTAAAAAGTACGATTTCATTTTCTCCAACCCGCCCTTTTTTGATAACGATCTTAAAAGCTCCAGCACTCAACGCAATACGGCTTTGCACAGTGCGCATCTTTCAGCTACAGAACTTATCGAATCAATAAAAGGATTGCTCAAAGAGGATGGATACCTTGCGTTGTTATTACCCCCTCACCGGGTAAAACAATATGAGGAGCTAGCTCTTGAAAACGGACTTTTTATAATAGAGAAAGTTGAGGTAAAACAAACCGAAAATCATGAGCCATTTCGGGCGATGCTACTCTTTAGTACAACCAGCCAAACGGTTGAAAATAGCGAGATCATTATAAAAGTGGGAGGAAGCTATTCAACTTCCTTCATTCAATTATTAAAGGATTATTACCTGTACTTGTAACCTCTTTTAAGGCAACCCTATCCTTTGCTTTAGACCTCTTGCTGGTTTACGTAATCCTGCAAGTAACTAAAAGAGGCAGTCAGGCTACCATCTTTTGCAATAGTCGCTCTTTCAATAACTTCCGAGGTCCCCTGCCTGATATCACTCAACACATATTTTATGAGCTGGTCACCAAAATACCTGCTGGCATCTCGGGGCAACTCATTGGGCAGGTTTCCTACAGCCATAATATCAACACCAAATTGCTGGTAAGGTGCTATAGCTTGCCGGCTTATCGGATCAACACCGTAGACGGGATCCTCGATAGTACTGTCACCCAGGTTACAGGGTATGCTGCCATTTTTGTCATCTGAAATATCCGCAATGGTAACAATCCTAAAGTCGGGCTTTAGCATATCCTCCCAATTAAAAAGCCTGGGGATCTTCGGCTCCCAATACACTCCATTCAGTAATATGTCGGTCGAAGAAATATAAGGCTCAAACTTGCTTATATAATTACCTGGGTACTCATGAAAATCAAACCGGTTATATTTTTTGGTACTCTTGTGCTCATACAAATTTGCCCCCTTTAAATGCACATATACCGGGTAGGTAAAGTCCCGTTCAAGGTATTCGTCCGGCTCAACTTCTATGATGCCCAATAAGTTCATGATTTCTAATATCCCACTTGCAACTCGTCCACTGCCGGTTACCGCAATCTTTACATTAGGTACATTCA
>JBBQVY010000003.1:0-57463 GCA_038211085.1 Chitinophagales bacterium
TAATATTGTAATTACAAAAGTAATTACTATGCAAACCCGACTTATAGCTATTGGCAACTCTTATGGGATAAGATTACCAAAATCCATCATCCGGCAATTTGATTTGGACAAAGGCGATTTAGAAATAACGATTAAAGAAGATGGCATTCTGATTTCACCAGCACCAGATGTACCTCCACTTAGTGACTGGGATCAACTTTTTAAGGTGGCTAAGAAAAAAGGATTTGAGGCAACAAAAGATGCGGAACACTTTGCTGATTGGGATACAACTTTAGACGATGGCAACAATTAATTACAATAAATGGCAGGTTGTACTTGTTGATCTTAATCCTGTTAAGGGGAGTGAAATAAGCAAAGTAAGACCTTGTCTAATCATATCTCCAACAATAGCGAATAAGCATTTGCAAACTATTATAGTAGCCCCTTTAACTTCTACTATCAGGCACCTACCCACACGACTTGTTTCAAATTTTAATAATAAACCTGGTGAAATTTGCTTCGATCAAATGAAAGCGATAGACAAAACACGTGTAATTAAAACATTAGGTTCCCTTGATAATATTGAAAAAAAGCAGGTTAATACGCTGCTGGTAAATATGTTTAGTGAATTGTAGGTTTTGCCCTTGCAGATGTTCCTTGAAGCCGAACCGTTGAATGATCTTGTAACCTTCAACCCCTAACGTAAGCTTAGCTGATTTGAGAATAACTGCACAACCACCCATGCACATGCCGGTGGTGAAAACACAAACAATAAAATTCTTACATTTACCTATGCTTTTTCAATTAGAATAATACCGACCAGGAAAATGTAAATAAGTTGCTCGCCTATGCCCAGCAAAATCATTTAAAATTATCATTGATTGATAATACTGATCAGCTCCACCTCCCAGGCAAACCTTTAACTGAAGATCATTTGACAAGCTTAATAGAGAGAAGTCGTAAGAGCGGAATGATCTCAATGAATTATGGTCACCAGACCATCCGAAGCACCTACAATGCTGATTAACTATCCCACCGATCTTTTTGAATCTTTGGTCAAACTGGTCAAAGATCAATAGTATTTGCTTTTTGTTATGTCTTTCTTGTAAGGGTAAATGCTCAATATTACAAGATGGTTTTCTTCAATTGTAAAGAACACAACATTTTTGCGGTCGAGCTTGCAGATGTAAACTGATTGTTGGAAGGTGGGACGAGCGACTGTGGGCATTTCGGAAAGTTTTTCTAACTTTCGATAGGTTCGCTCAATAAATTTTTCAGCAGACTGTACCGACCAGTTTTCTTTAAGATATAAAACAATATTCCTGAAATCAGTTTCTGGTTCGGCAGATCAAACTAATTCGTAAGGCATTGCTTTACCTTTTGTTTCATCTGGTCATGAGAAATGTATTTGCCGTTTTTGTAATCATCCAAAGCACGGGTAATTTTAATTTGCAATTCTTCCGGCAGGTTTTCTATGGACAAATTTTCAATGGCTTCGTTAGGATATAATAATTCGTACACATCTTCAATCAACTGTACATCATTGGTGGATTGAAGTGTTTGAATAATATCCTTCTTTTTGTCTTTAGTATCCATTGATATTGTTTGAAACTAAAATTACTGAACATTTTAATACTGTTCTGCTAGGTGATTATAAAAGCTGCAAGATTATTCAAGGTCTTAGCGCAGTGAGACCTTGAAGGCAGGATAAATGTAAGTCTCCGACTTACTGCCTTTGCAAAAGACAACTTTCTCCACTGCCCTTCACTACAGCACCACAAAAGCTAAATTGAAATACCACCGTAACCGCCAGGCAGTTTCAGCGGCGACTTGATGTTTCGGCTCCTGCCCCCCGGTGCATATCGGGGCTACTTTCTTTTCATCAAAGAAAAAGAAAGTAACAGAATATGTACAAAGAACAGTTGACAAGTTCCCACATCACAAGCTAAATTGAAAAGCCATTTAAAGTTGCGGTGCCATTTCCTAACTTCATCACATGTCAACTGAACCATATCCTTATGACCGGCGACACCTAACGCGTTACTCTTTTGTAAGCAAAGGAAAAAGAGGCGCTATTGTAAAAATTGTGGAATTCAGCCCGACATCTAACAAACAGATAATAAATATGGGCTTTGGAGATTTGATGCCTGATGGAAGCATAGACGATGAATCCAATTCAAACAACAATGACCTTGTAAAGGTAATGGCTACAATGATTTCAATCATAAAGGACTTCACCAATCAATACCCATCTTATAAAATTGTATTCACAGGAAGCTCACAAAAAAGGAATATTCTCTATCAAAGAATATTGAGAAATTATTACATCGAATTCTCCAGGGATTTTACCATAACGGCTTTGGAACCTACAGCAAACGGTCATTATCAGGAAGTACCTTTCGATATGGAAAACAAAAACTATTACGCGTTTTTTATAAAGAGAAAATAATAACTTTGACTATGGCTCAATTAAAAGTTGATACAGGAAAAACAAAAAGTAAAACCGAAAGAACGGTAATCGTTACAAAAAGTAAGGAGCCTGTTAAATCTACTCTATTCGCTAAGAAGATCAAAAAGGTAAATGCCTTATTATCTAATGCTTCACTGTTACAATCCTAGACTTGCTTTCTCGGCATAGGTCAAATAACTGTAAGTCTCCGACTTACTGCCTTTGTAAAAGACAACTTGCCCCACTGCCCTTC
Organism: Chitinophagales bacterium; assembly: GCA_038211085.1. Lineage (GTDB taxonomy): Bacteria > Bacteroidota > Bacteroidia > Chitinophagales > Chitinophagaceae > Segetibacter. The sequence continues at coordinate 2,682 of JBBQVY010000003.1, forward strand.
ACCACTGCACCACAAATGCCATGTCAATTCGTATATTTGAATACCTAAAAGTTAAGTGATGGAGAAAGAATATATCCAGGAGAAAAGATCAACACTAATTCAAATTATGAATGAGGTTGATGACCTAACAGATGATGAAAAAGGCTTTGTACTGTATTGGCTTAAAGCTAAAAAAAATTCCCTATCTGCCTCCCAAGCCGATGCAACCATTCTACCAAACAACCTTGCATCTAAAGAAATTTATAAAGAACGAAATGCGTTAAGGAATCAAAACCAATAATAATGGTTTTCTACCGATGGGTAATTGATCCAAATGTTTTAATAAGCTACTGTATTTCCGCAAGACTTCATGAACTACCAGCACTTATTGATAAATATAATCTGGAATTTTGCGCCAATGAAATCCTACTTGAGGAGTTTACAATTGTTTTTAGTAGAGCAAGGATCAAGAGGTATTTAACCAGGGAGCCAGACTACTACACGGAAATCGTCAGAAAATTTTTAAGTATACATGCCATAACCAATTTGTTTGTTGGTTCCCCCGATTCGAACGACGATTATCTTATTGATATTGTTGAGCAGAGAAGAGCAGTTGGTATTGTTACCGACGATAAGCCATTACTTAAATGGGAAAATTCTCCTGTACAAATAATATCCTGGAAAGATTTTAAGCTTACTTACCCTTTATAAAGTGGCAGCAACTTCCGGCTCCCCTTCACCACAACACCACAAAAGCTAAACTGAAATACCTCTGTCGCTAATAGGCAATTTTATTGGCGACTTGATTTTCAGTCTATGTCAATTTTCGAATTCGTAATTTCTTTTTGCTCAATACCGAAAAGCAATTCAACAATTCTCCGGAATGTTTTTCTATAGTATTTAAGACCAGGTGAACTTTTGTTTCTATGTCAACTCATGCAAGCCGTAAAAGCAGCGCACCCTTGTGAGCAATTTTGTTATAGACTATTTCATCTCCAAAATCTTTATCTTCTGTTATTGTAAAAGATTCTTTCTCCACAGCCATTTTTATAATATCAATATCATCTATTCCAGGTAATACTTCCTGGATAGCAAAAATGATAAAGCCTTGGTTTCTCAAGGCTTCTATTATTCTGGCATCAGTACTTTCGTCTGCAACGATTCAAGGGAAATCAGTCAACATCGATAAACGTTTCATTGCGTACAGATGCAGCTGCGTAGGATATACACGCAAGAATTGAATCTTTTTTCAAAAAGGGATAAGCTTTTAAAAGCTCTTCTATTGTTTCTCCTGCACCAATTTTTTCCAATATTAAATCAACTCCTATACGAGTTCCTCTAATTACAGCTTTACCACCTAACACGCCGGATTTTTGTTCTATAAGGTCAATCATCATACAAGTTGTTTGAAATTAAACTTACAAAATTAGAAGCATTGCCTGCTCTATACTTACTGCCTTTGCTAAAGGAAGCCTGCTCAACTTCGAGGTTGTTTTAGGTCTCAGCAGCGTGACCTTGAAGGCCAAATAAATGCAAGTTCTCCATTGGTGCCTTACACCAACTCCTTTACTACATTCCATATAACTTTTGGCTTACCCAAAGTATAGTAATGCAGCACCGGTACACCAAACGCTTTTAGTTCCCTGCTTTGCTGCAACAGCCATTCGGTGCCTACCTTTTCTACATCTTCATCACTCTTGCATTTCATAATTTCAACTGAGAGATCGGTGGGTATATCTACATGAAAAATGCGCGGTAGTACCGACAATTGCTTTTTCGAAGTAATTGGCTTTAGTCCCGGGATGATGGGCACATTGATGCCCATCTTTCGGCAGGCCGCTACAAAATCAAAGAATTTCTGGTTATCAAAAAACATTTGGGTCATAATGTAGCAACCGCCAGCATCTACTTTTTCCTTCAACATCCGCAGGTCTATCTCCAGGTTGGGTGCTTCAAAATGTTTTTCAGGGTAGCCGGCAACCCCAATGCAAAATTTGGTCTTGCCACCATTTCTTATGTCTTCATCTAAATAAACCCCATTGTTAAGATTTACTACTTGTTTAAGCAGGTTTATTGCATACGCATGACCTTCCGGCTCGGGTTCAAAGGATGCCTCATTTTTGGCTGCATCGCCTCGTAGCACCAACACATTGTCAACGTCAAGAAAATTAAGGTCGATCAAGGCATCTTCCGTTTCTCTTTTTGTAAAACCACCGCAAATAAAATGTGGTACCGCATCAATTTTATAATGGTTCATAATAGCTGCACATATACCAACAGTGCCGGGTCTTTTACGAACTTCTACCTTGTCAAAAGTGCCATCGGCTTTTTTCTTAAACATGCTTTCGCTGCGGTGGTAGGTCACGTTAATCCACGATGGTTTAAACTCCATTAACGGATCTAAATGGTCGTATATAGAATTAATGCTTTTGCCTTTTAACGGCGGCAGCACTTCAAACGAAATAAGGGTGTCTTTACTTTGTTGTAGGTGATCAATAACTGTCATTAAACTTATCTTAAGGAGTGCAAACATAAAACAGCAACGCCATACATGAATGCAATCGAGCAAAAATGCCCAGCGTTCCCTGGTTTGCTTAATAACACTCAATGCTTACTGTTTGTTATGTAAAACATGTTTTATACCGTGAAGTACTTTATTTAGTTTAATTATTCATTCCGCTAAGACGCTGTTAAGACAACGTTGAATGATGTACACTTTTGCCTATTACCTTATTTTTGTCGAAAGCACAGCAACTTGAGCCTCATCATTCATACTACCAACCTTATTAAAAGTTACCGCAACCGCACCGTGGTAAATCAAGTTTCGGTTAATGTAAAACAGGGGGAAATTGTTGGGCTATTAGGTCCCAACGGTGCCGGTAAAACCACCACCTTTTATATGGTGGTTGGGTTGATTAAGCCCGATGAAGGCGATGTGTTTTTAAATGACCTGAACATTACAAAAATGCCCATGTACAAAAGAGCACAGATGGGTATTGGATATCTGCCGCAGGAAGCAAGTGTGTTTAGAAAGCTGAGTGTGGAAGATAATATTAAGGCTGTTTTGGAAATGAGCCGGCTTACTAAAAAGGAACAGAAGCTGCGGGTGGAGGCTTTGATAGATGAGTTTAACCTGCATCATGTCAGGAAAAATAACGGCGACAGCCTGAGTGGTGGTGAGCGCAGGCGAACCGAAATAGCAAGGGCGCTTGCTGTAGACCCAAAATTTATTTTATTGGATGAGCCTTTTGCCGGTGTTGATCCTATAGCTGTGGAAGACATACAAACGGTTGTAGCCCGCTTAAAATATCGCAACATTGGTATTTTAATCACCGATCATAATGTAAACGAAACCTTGTCAATTTGCGACCGCGCCTATCTTTTGATAGAAGGTAAAATATTTAAAACAGGCACTGCAGAGGAACTGGCTTCCAACGAACAGGTGCGAAAATTATATTTGGGTACTAACTTCGAATTAAAACGTAAAGACTGGATTATTGACATGGAGCGTGACAATGCTTTACAGCGATCAGCAAGTGAGGCGGCACCTTTTGAATAATTTTCCTATTATCACCTTGCCTTAGTGCGGCAACGTTTATATAGTGAAGCGTTTAAATAGTTTTAAGGCCATTTAATAATTTACTTTCACAGTAATGAAACTTTTAAGTCCTGCCATATCACGTCTTGCCCGGCTTAGGTTGTGGCGTATAGAGCATTGGGTTAATAATCCTGTTGCTGCCCAGCGCCAGGTGTTACAACACCTCATCACTTCCGCACAATACACCGAGTTTGGAAGAAAATACAACTTCGATAAACTGTTTACCATTAAGGATTTTAAACAGGCAGTTCCCATTCAGGAATACGACGACCTTAAACCATACATTGAGCGATTAATGAATGGAGAAGAAAACATTCTTTGGAACACCCCCGTAAATTGGTTTGCCAAAAGCAGCGGTACTACCAACGATAAAAGTAAGTTCATACCCATTACTGAAGAAAGCCTGGAAGAAACACATTTTCAGGCAGCAAAAGATGTGCTTACCCTCTATTATAACTTCAACCCCGAAAGCGATTTGCTTACCGGCAAGGGACTTGTAATTGGGGGCAGCCACCAGGTAAGTAAGTTAAACGAAGAAACACAGTATGGTGACCTTAGTGCAGTACTCATGCAGAACACTCCCTTCTGGGGTCATTGGTTGCGTACACCAGAGTTATCTATTGCACTGCTCGATGAATGGGAAACAAAAATAGACAGGCTGGCACATAGCACTATGCTCGAAAATGTAACCAGTATTAGTGGTGTGCCTACCTGGACACTCGTTCTTATAAAACGAATTTTACAATTATCCGGTAAACAAAACCTGAAGGAAGTGTGGCCCAACCTTGAGTTGTACATACATGGCGGGGTGGCTTTTACACCTTATAAAGAACAGTTCGAAAAATTAATTGGCGGCCACATAAACTACCTTGACCTGTACAATGCAAGCGAAGGATTTTTTGGAGCACAGGACCAGCCGGGCATCGAGGAAGGTATGTTACTGTTTTTAGATCATGGTATTTTTTACGAGTTTTTACCGGTAGATGAATACGGCAAAGAGCAACCCGAAACTATAGGCCTTGAAAGCGTGGAGTTGGGTAAAAATTATGCGCCGGTTATAAGTACCAATGGAGGTTTATGGCGTTATCTTATTGGCGATACTATTCAGTTTACTTCTTTATATCCTTTTAGAATTAAGGTTAGCGGCCGTTTAAAACATTTTATAAATGCCTTTGGCGAAGAGTTGATTGTTGACAACAGCGACCGTGCTATTGCTATTGCCTGTGAAAAAACCGGCGCATTTTTTAATGATTACACCGCTGCTCCTGTTTACTTTTCCGAACATGGAAATGGCTGTCACGAGTGGCTGATTGAGTTTGAAACCCCTCCGGAAGACCTTGGCCTTTTTACATTTGAACTGGATACGGCACTTAAAAATTGCAATAGCGATTACGAGGCAAAACGCCATAAAGATATTGCCCTGCGTATGCCAATAGTAAAAGCATTACCCAAAGGAACGTTCAACACCTGGCTTAAAAGTAAATGCAAACTGGGTGGCCAGCACAAGGTGCCCCGGCTAAGTAACAACCGCAATTATGTTGATGAGATATTAAATCTTAAAAATACCCTACAATAAATGCCTTTATTTTTTACCTGCATAAACTGCGGAAACACTTTTGAAGGAAAATTTTGCAATGCATGTGGTGAAAAGTTTTATACTGATAAGGACAAGTCATTTAAACATTTGGCTGAAGAAGCAGTTCACTTTATTACTCACTTCGACTCCAAATTTTTAATTACCCTAAAATCGGTTTTGTTAAAAACAGGTCAGTATGCTCTGGCATTTACCCAGGGTAAAAGAAAAAAATACATTAAACCTGTAACCCTTTTTTTGATAGTGGTTGTTTTGTATTTAATATTTCCCATGTTTAAAGGGCTGAACATGCAATTTAATACCTACTTAAACCCGCGGTATGGTTACACTTCTTTTGCGGTGCCTATTGTAAATGCAAAAATAAGTAAGGGCATTACCAGAGAAGAATTGAAGATCCATTACGATGAGACCTCTCCCAAGTTTGCTAAGTTTTTGTTGTTGTTATATTTACCTCTTACAGCTGCAGCATTAAGTTTATTGTTCATCAGAAGAAGAAAGTTTTTTTTCGATCACTTTATTTTGGCTACAGAACTTAACACCTTTTATGTTTTTGTATTATTTCTTGTAGTGCCTTTAATGGTAGTAATTAGTGAGTTTATCTCTCCACCCTCGGTTAAATATTTTAATGATGATGGCATTGCTTTTATTTCTGTTTTTATCATGTTTATCATAGTTACCTCATTTGCCTTTAAAAGATTTTACCAGGAGAAATGGATATGGTCGAGTTTAAAAGCAATAATTTTTATGCTGTTATATAATTTCGTTATAAAGTCGATATATAACATCGTTCTATTTTTATTAGTGATGTTTTTTTTGCATTAAGACCTCCTGTTACCTGTGGTTATTAAAATATTTTTGATTTTGGATTTGGAGGAATTTTTGATAGGGAGATATTGCTGCCTATAGAATTAGAAGTACAAGAGTCCCTCATTTTACGGGAACATGGCTCAATTATATACATTTGCTGACCTCAAAAAATAATAAGTATGAAGCTACTTGAAGGAAAGGTGGTAATTATAACTGGTGCCAGCCGTGGCATTGGTGAGGCTGTAGCCGTTAGATTAGCAGGGCAGGGCGCCCATATTGCCTTTAGTTATGTTAGTAGCGACGAAAAAGCAAAAACGCTTGAAGATAAGCTTTCTGCACTAGGCGTTAAAGCAAAAGCTTACAAAAGCAATGCTGGCATATTTGCAGATTGCGAGGCAATGGTAAATGATGTAATAAAAGAATTTGGTACGGTTGACGTATGTGTAAATAATGCAGGTATTAGCAAAGACAACCTTTTGTTGCGCATGACACCTGAGCAATGGGACGATGTAATGCAGGTAAACCTGAAGAGTGTTTTTAATATGACCAAGCAAGTGATCCGCCCGATGATGAAAGCAAAGAAGGGCAGCATTATAAACATGAGCTCTATTATTGGTATACGTGGCAATGCCGGTCAAAGCAGTTATGCGGCTTCAAAGGCGGGTATTATTGGTTTTACAAAATCAATTGCTTTAGAGCTGGGAAGTCGCAATGTTCGGTGCAACGCAATTGCTCCTGGCTTTGTTGAAACCGACATGACTCATTACCTGAAAGAAGGAGAAGCCTCCAAAGCATTCCTGGATAAAATTCCTCTTGGCCGTTTTGGTAAGGGTGAAGAAATTGCCGACACTACCCTGTTTTTGGCTAGTGATCTTAGCAGTTATATAACCGGCCAGGTTATAAGTGTTTGTGGAGGGTTGAACATTTAAAACTTAATTTTCAGCAGAAAGTTGTAATGCCAATTTCAAAGGTTAGCGGCAAAGCAAACCACCAAATTCCGACACAACTCTTATGAGAAAATTATTTTACCTGGCAATGCTTATTTTATTTTTTAGTTGCGACCAAGTGACGACAAATCAGCAACTGTCAGACAAGCCGAAAGAAAGTAAATTCAACAACCTTGTTTCGAAGTACAAGGACATTTCGTTCGACACATTAAAAGTCTTTTCTGCCGAAGACCTTGAAAGTAATAAATACAAGTTTAAGGGAACACAGCTTGACAGTGCTGACGTTTCACTTTTTCCAAATACTCTTTCCGAACAATATTTTTACGACCACGGTTTTTTTGCATGTTTCCAATTTGCTATTGACAGCGATAGGACTGCACTTATTACAAGAACCCCATCAACGTATGAGCCGACGTCTATTAAACTCTTGATATTTGACAAACAAAGAGATAGTATAACTGACTTTATTGAATTGGCAGAAACATTTGGTGACGCAGGTGACTATGCCGAAAAATCGTCGTGGTTATTCAAACACGAGAGTAGCAAATACAAAAGTTTAATGTGGTATCAGGAAAGCCATGATAATAGTGTTGACGATGAAAAAGATACAACCATACAGACATCGAACTACTATTATTTGTTGGACATTTCAAAATCAAAAGTCGACACGATAAGTAAAGACAAGAAAGAGTTAACGAAGAATTTTGGCAATCTTCTGAAACAACAAGCCAGCCGCTAAAAGTATTTGCAATAGCAGGGTGTGACGCTGTAAGCTTCGACTTCGGTTCGCTATTGCGCAGCATATCCGGGCTCGAAGTTATCTATTTGGCGTTTTGATATTTTTTGCACTAGTTTTTTAATTGGCATTTGTTTTAGCGGACGGGGCTCTGAAGCCCCTGCTATTGCAAATACTCAAGTTGAGAACCTCAACATAAAAAGGGGTGTCCTACTCAACCATTGAATAGCTCTAATGTTAAATGATCTTATCCTGAATTTATAATTCTGTTTTTTGCCTCTATATTTGCGCCACTTCAATGCTAAAATTAAAAATCATATCATTCTTTCTTGCGCTCTTGCTAACGTTACAAATGTTACCAATTGCACAGATAGGTAGTATGCTTAGCTCCAACCAGTGGACCGAAGAATTACCACATGGGCCGGAAGACGACATGGGTAAGATAGACCAGGGAAAATTTACTGCCTCCTTACCTCCTGAACAGTACCAACTAGCTTCTGATTTCACTAATAGTAAGGTAATGATTTGTATTCATCTTACAGCTTCCATTCCCTCTAATCACTCTACTGACGTAGTAACTCCCCCTCCGGACGTACTGGCATAATTTAGGATTCTATCCTTTTGTCAATAAATAATTTGGCAACAATTATAAACCAACTATACTTTACTTCTCAAACATTCGAAACAAGTTTATCTGTCTCTATTAACAACTGTATGTTGCTAACCAGCAGACTGCCTGCTTACCTTTTTGGTAATGTTTCGACACTGTTAATGCACAAGTAAAGTTCATTAGTCGCAACTGGATGAAGGCAATAATAAGCAGGTAAAAGCCTGTTTAGGACTCCTGTAATTTTACCAATTCCAACTCTCATATCATTTCAACTTCTTAAGTTATGCAAGGTACAAAGGGATTAACCTTCAAATATTTTAAAAATGATTTACCGGCCGGGCTGGTGGTTTTTTTAGTGGCTCTTCCATTGTGCCTGGGTATTTCATTAGCATCTGGTGCACCTTTTTTTAGTGGTTTAATTTCGGGTATTATTGGCGGTGTTGTCATTGGGTCATTTAGTGGTTCAAGGCTTAGTGTGGCCGGGCCTGCAGCAGGTTTAGCCGCATTGGTTTTGGCAGCTATTACCAATATTGGCCAGTTCGATCTATTTCTTTGTGCTGTTTTAATAGCAGGCATTTTGCAAATTTTAATTGGCCTGGTAAAGCTGGGGGGCATTGCCAACTACTTTCCGTCAAGCGTAATTAAAGGCTTATTGACCAGCATTGGTATTCTTATAATTGCCAAGCAAATACCACATGCCGTAGGCTACAGCGATGAGAGAAGCATACTTACTGAAACAGGTAATGAAGACTGGCATCCATTGCTACAACCCCTTGCTCAAATACAGCCGGGTGTACTAATCATTTGCATTATTTCTATAGTTCTAATGTTTGTATGGGATCGGCCATTTATAAAAAAGAGGGTAAAGTTTATACCGGGGGCATTAGTGGCTGTAATAGTTGCCATAATCATCAACGAGTTATTTAAAGGCTTCGATAGCCCTTTAACTGTTGGGAAAGATCACCTCGTGCAGATTAAGGCAGCAAGCTCACCGTCAGAATTTTTAAGCTTTTTTACCCTGCCCGACTTTAGTGGCTTTTTAAATAGTAAGGTAATTGTAACCGGTATTATGATAGCCATTATCGCCAGCCTGGAAACCTTGCTGAGTATTGAAGCAATAGATAATCTTGATCCCGAACGGAATGTTACTAATACAAACAGGGAATTAATTGCGCAGGGCATTGGCAATACAATAGCCGGCCTTGTAGGAGGATTGCCCATTACAAGTGTAATTGTTAGAAGCAGTGCTAACATGCATGCAGGAGCAAAGTCCAGGCTATCCACTATTTTTCATGGCTTTTTGTTGTTCATCTGTGTTGCCACCATTCCTCATCTGCTCAATTACATTCCGCTATCTGCCCTGGCTGCTATTCTTTTATTAACGGGTTATAAACTATGTAAGCTTTCTGTGTTTTCGCAGATGATAAAAAATGGAAAGTATCAGTCCATACCTTTTTTTGTAACAGTGCTTGTAATTATTGGTATTGATTTATTTGGGTTGTATCCACCATTAAAAGGAGAAGGGTTATTGATTGGGGTTATAGCCGGCCTGATAGCTGCTTCAGGCGCCATTCTTCATGGCAACCTTAAAAACTCCTATTACTTTCACAGGAACCGCCACCAGGAGGGAGATGCAATCCACATACGCCTGTCGCAGGAAGTCTCCTTTTTAAATAAAGCTTCTATACGCGAAACGTTGGACCACCTACCTGCTAACAGCAAGGTAAACATTGACGCCTCGCTTACTGATTATATTGACTTTGACGTACTTGAACTTATAAAGGAATTCAGGGATATAAAAGCTCCCCTTAAAAATATCAACTGCAGGCTTGAGGGCTTCCAGGAAAAATATCGGATCGAAAATCGATTGCATGTGCAATCAGTTCACTAACTAAAAAAAATAAAATATTATGGAACAATCATATCAGAAATTATTGGAAGGAAATAAAATATACGCACAAACCAAGATTTTCCAGGATCCGGAATATTTTAAAAAATTATCGCAGGGCCAAACCCCTGATTATTTATGGATCGGTTGTAGCGACAGCCGGGTACCAGCAAATGAAATAACCAGTACGCATAGCGGAGAAATATTTGTGCATCGCAACATTGCAAACTTAGTAGTGCATACAGACAGCAATCTGTTAAGTGTATTGGAGTATGCAGTTAAATATTTAAAAGTGAAACACATTATAGTTTGTGGACATTACGGCTGTGGTGGTATAGCAACAGCCATGACCAATACCTACCATGGATATGTTGATAATTGGCTGAGAAATATTAAAGATGTGTATCATAAAAATAGTGAAGAGCTGGACGGAATTTTCGACGAAACGCTAAGGGTGAACCGGCTTACGGAGTTAAATGTTATAGAGCAGGTCCGCAACCTTGCTAAAACAACTATTGTACAGCAAGCATGGGCTGAAAGACCATTGCATCTTCATGGTTGGGTGTACGGGCTGGGGACAGGTATTATAAAAGACCTGGCAGTTATTCACGATAGTAGTGTCGACATTGATCCCATTTACAGGTATGAATTAAAACATCGTGTTCCAAAAATGGAGTTGTTACAACAGGTTGAATTGGCTTGATGATATTACACGTATTAACAACAGCACCTGTTGTATAATTAATTTGAGTGCGAATGGCAAGATGCCGGGTTTGTAATACGGTGTTTGACGTTTGATGTTTTTACAGATGAGTACTTTACTGATTGATGTAGATTAAATAGTCAAATATTTAGTGGCTCAATAATGTTACAGGTGTAAAAGAGTGCGACCCCGCAATTCTGACGGGGCAGGCAGCCACATAAGTTTCATATTGGTTATTAGCCCGGTTCCTAAAAATAATTTGCCAGTTAATTGTATTTTAGAGTGCATGTAAATTGTTATTCTGCAGTTTGCATGCTCCTTTAAACAACATACCTGTTTTGCATGTTGATAAGTGTATCCCGATTGAGGAGAAGCAATGGGAAATGTTTTTATTTGGAAGCGGTTATCTTTATAATGTACCAGTAAAACAGAAAAGCAATTATGAAAATTTACGAAAAGCTTTTGTTGAATAATAAGGAGTGGGCAAAGAGCCAACTGGCCCAAGACCCGGAATTTTTTAGCCGCCTTGAACATTTACAATCACCAAAATTTTTATGGATCGGTTGCAGTGACAGCCGTGTGCCTGCCAACGAAATTACAGGTACACAACCAGGCGAAATATTTGTACATCGAAACGTTGCCAACCTGGTAATAAACACCGATGTAAATATGCTAAGTGTATTGGAATTTGCTGTTGTGGTGCTAAAGGTGGAGCATGTTATTATTTGCGGGCATTATGGTTGTGGGGGTGTAAAAGCAGCCCTTACCAGCAACGATTATGGACAGGTGTTAAATATGTGGCTTAGGCACATTAAAGATGTATACCGCATTCATAGTTCAGAAATGAAGGATATACCTGAGGAGCAAAAGGTGGACAAACTGATAGAGCTTACCGTTAAAGAGCAGGTGATCAATCTTGCAAAAACTTCTATTATTCAAAAGGCCTGGGCTAAAGAAAACCGGCCACAGTTGCATGGCTGGGTGTATAGCCTTGCAGATGGTTTGATCAATCCTATTTTTGAAATGGATTCGGGTACACACATTGATCCTATTTACGAGTATACAGGTTTTTAGAAGGCTATAAAAAAATAGCACTGTATTGTTTACAGTGCCGGCTTTTTGTTTCTGTTAAAACTTGCTGCTGTTCGTTGTTTTCTTTTTTGAAGGTAGGCATGCCACAAAAGAAATGCTGCTACCGACCGGTATGGACGCCAGTTTTCTGCAATGGTTTCAATTTCTTTTTTACCTGCTGAAGGCGGCAGCTTTTTAACTTCTCTTGCGCTGTTGATGAGTGCCACATCACCCAATGGAAAAACATCGGCCCTGCCCAGTGACATCATCAGAAACACTTCTGTGGTCCACTTACCAATGCCTTTAATCTTTTGCAATTCTGTGCCAACTTCTTCATTGGTTTTAAAAATCAACCCGTTGATTAGTAAACTGCGGTTTTGAATTGCTTCTGCAAGGCACCTGGCATATTTTATTTTTTGCCTGCTAAAGTAACATGCCTTTAATTCTTCATCAGTTAAAGCAAGAAGGTTTACTGGAGTTACCTGGCCTATGGCGGCTTTGAGTTTTTGTATGGCCGCCAACGCTGAGGCCAGCGAAACCTGTTGTTCTAAAATGTAATGAATGAGGGATTCGAAGGTGGGCAGTCTATACCATAGGGGAGGATATCCATACTCTTTGATGATTATCTTTAAATCCGGGTCTATTTGAGCTAGCTGGTCACACAGGTTGTGAAAATTACCTTCATCAAATGTCATGTACCCACTTATTAGGATCTATAATTTTTCCTTTGTACCGGCCTTAAACTTATCTATAAATTCTTTGCTCTGTTTGTTTAATATCAGCTTACCGCTAATGGCTGCCCGCTCCTTTAAAAATTCGTCCCAATGTTCAGTGCCTTTCCAAAACATCTTTTTCATTTCGGACATGGCCTCCAAAGCAGAAGATGCCAAATGGTTTGTAAGTCGAATAATGGACTCGTCCATGCTTTCAATGTTTGGATGTAATTCGGCATACAAGCCTTTCCTTCTTGCCCAATCGCCTGTGCGCCACATATGAGAGTCAATAGCAAGCTGGCTGAAAGATGATAAGCCTATTTTACGTTCAATAGCAGGACCCACAACAAATGGCCCAATGCCTACGGATAGCTCACTTAATTTAACGTCGCTTCCTTCTAATGCAATGGCATAATCTGCGGCAGCTACTATACCAGCGCCTCCGCCAACACATTTGCCCTGTACACGAACTACAATAAATTTTGGGGCCTTTCGCATGGCATTAATCACCTTACTAAAGCCTGTAAAAAAATCAATTCCCTGCTTTTCGTTGGTAATGGCTGACAGCTCATCAAACGAGGCGCCCGAGCAAAAAACACCATCGCCGCCTGAGCGTAAAATGATGACTTTTGTTTGCGGGTTAATGCCTTCGGCATGAATAGCCTGGGCTAGTGCATCCAACAATTTACCTGGTAACGAGTTGCTTTGAGGATGATAAAATTCGATGGTAACAATACCATGTTCCTTATCTGTTTTTACATAGCCATCCTTTATTTCATTAATCATTTTGATTGGAGTATTTAACGTTATTGTGTTTGATCTTGCTTTTTTACCATCGTCAAAATTGTGGCCACCGCAACCGTCTCATCAATTTCATTATAAATTTCCACATACCATTTTACAATCCCTTTTGCTATTTCGTTTTCTTCTCTTTTTTCCTGTTCTATTTTTTCTTTTACAGTTAAGCGAACCCCAATTGTGTTGCCGGCATAAACAGGTTTTGTAAAACGCAATTCATCAATTCCATAGTTTAATAAAACCGGGCCCTTCTTAGCATCTACAAATAATCCTGCGGCAGCACTCAGCACAAAGTATCCATGAGCAACTGGTTTGTCGAATAAAGTATTGGTTAACGAAGTGTGATCGGTGTGGGCATAAAAATGGTCCCAGCTAAGGTTAGCAAAATTTGAGATATCCGCTTCGGTAATTGTTCGTTTTGCTGTAACCAAAGTATCACCTATTTGCAGTTCTTCAAAATGTTTTCTAAAAGGATGTTTATCATCTTCGGTTTGTGTTGCACCCGGCTGATAAATATTAGTTATAGCGGTTAACATGGCAGGCGAGCCTTGTAAAGCAACCCGCTGCATATAATGTTTTACCCCACGCACCCCTCCCATTTCTTCTCCGCCTCCGGCCCTGCCCGGACCACCATGAACCAGCATGGGTAATGGGCTGCCATGACCGGTGCTTTCTTTTGCACACTCATTATTTAAGACCAGTATTCTGCCATGGTGCGTTGCAGCTCCCAAAACAAAATCCTTTGCAATAAACCTGTCATTGGTAACAATAGAACAAACCAGCGATCCTTTGCCCATCTTTGCCAGTTCTACAGCATCATCAGTTGTGTGATAGGGCATAAGGGTACTTACCGGTCCAAAAGCCTCAACTCTATGAACGCTTTCGTTTTTAAAAGGCTCATCATTCAGCAATAACAATGGCGATAAAAAAGAACCTTTGTTCTTGTCGGCATCAATCACCTCAAAATTTTCAAAATCTCCATAAATTAATTTGGATGATTTTAGAAGTTCGGTAACGTGTTGTTTTACTTCTTCAACCTGGCTTTTGCCAGCCAGGGCACCCATCCTTACAGTGTTATTCAAAGGGTTGCCGATGGTGGTTTCGCCCAGCATTTTACCAAGGGCTATATACACATCTTCCATTTTGTTTTCAGGTACAAAAACCCGGCGAATGGCGGTACATTTTTGACCAGCTTTAATGGTCATTTCTTTTCTAACCTCTTTTAAAAAAATATTCCATTCGGGCATGCCCGGTGTAACATCGTTACCCAAAACAATACAGTTAAGACTATCAGCTTCCATATTAAAAGGAACACTTTCTTCCAAAATTCTTTTCTTCGATTTTAGCATTAAACCAGTGGTAGCCGAGCCGGTAAATGTGATCACATCCTGCGAGGTTACCAGGTCAAGGAGGTTTCCCGTGCTGCCACAAACAAGTTGTAAAGCCCCTTTGGGTAATATATTACTGGCTACAATTTCCTGCACAACAGCCTCGGTAAGGTAACTGGTGACCGTAGCAGGTTTTACAATGGCTGGCACCCCGGCTAACAGGTTAACTGCTATTTTTTCGAGCATGCCCCAAACCGGAAAATTATAGGCGTTTATGTGAATGGCTACACCTTCTTTAGGCACAAGGATATGCTGTCCATTAAACGTTCCTTCTTTGCTGAGTTTGACCATGTCACCATCCAGGCAAAAGGTTTCGTTTGAAAATTTTCGGCGAAGCGATGCGTTGGCAAAAAGGTTTCCAATACCACCTTCAATATCTATCCAGCTATCAAGGCGGGTGGCGCCCGACCGGTAACTAAGGGTATAAAATTGTTCTTTCTTTTCTGTTAGATGTAAGGCAAGCGCTTTTAACATGCTGCCCCTTTGGTGAAAGGTCATTTTGCGCAGGGCAGGGTTGCCAACCTTACGGGCATATTTTAACATAGCTTCAAAATCCAATCCATTTGTCGTGGCCAAAGCAATGGTTTCCCCATTTACGGCATCGTATAAAACCTGGCCGTCGCCATCCCCGGTAATCCATTTGCCGGTAACATAATTCCCCAGTTTATTCATATTCATTTTATAATGAATCAAAACTAACAATTGTCAGGCATTGCAAAAACGAACATGCAAATTTGGAAGCAGTTATGAAGGAATTAAAAAAAATAGTTTTGTAAGCTGATAAGCTAAAAAAAGCAACATAATAGTTAACATGGCCATCATCAAATAGATGAATAGTAAGCGTTCATCCTGCCTAAACTTTTTGATGGAGTTATAAAATGATAGGATTATTTATTCACCGTCTGTGCACTCATTCTGTGATCAATTTCTGCGGA
The DNA here is from genome assembly GCA_038211085.1 of Chitinophagales bacterium. Classification (GTDB taxonomy): domain Bacteria; phylum Bacteroidota; class Bacteroidia; order Chitinophagales; family Chitinophagaceae; genus Segetibacter. Next base: position 18,449 of record JBBQVY010000003.1, read on the forward strand.
AAGATTTTCGAATATTTCATCTACCGAACCTTCGCCAGGGATGGCTACTACTTTTTCAAAAATATGGTAATGGTCGGCTACCGCTGAAGTTTTGCGATGGTATTCTAAAATGCGTTCCCTGATTACCTCTTCGTTATTATCATCTGTTCTGCCACTGGTTAAACCACGGTTCAACAGGCGCTTTACTAACTCTTCTTCGCTCACCTGCAGCGATAACACTACACCTATTTCAGTTTGCTTCAGTTTTAAAAGTTTATCCAATGCCTCCGATTGAGCTTTGGTACGGGGGAAGCCATCAAATAAAAAACCATTTGCTTTAGGGTTTGAATCAAGGGCTGTGCTAATCATACCAATCACTACCTCATCAGGTACCAATTGGCCTTTGTCCATAAAATTTTTAGCTTCAAGGCCTAGTGGAGTTTGACCTGCAATTTCGGTTCTTAATAAATCACCCGTAGAAAGATGCTTAAGTCCATATTGTTGTATCAATTTTTCACTTTGCGTACCTTTACCACTGCCGGGAGGACCGAACAAAATAATATTGAACATATCTGCTTTATAACCTTGGTGAGAGACAAATATAAGGTTTGACCTTTATAATTCATTTAACAATCGTTAGTCAAACTACAAGCTTTGGGTAGTAAAGATCAATATACTTTCTGTTTAAATCTCAAACCCTAACCCAGTATTGGCCGTTAATACTTTGAAGGAGTAATTATTTTCAATCCTGCCAAAATACCTTTAATCACTATTCTCTTTTTTATTTAAAAAATTAAAAATTTACCCCTATGGATATTAAGAAAGAAAACCCGGTTTATTCCAAAACAAATTCTGAAAAAGTGGTATTGCCCGAAGAAGAATGGAAACAAATACTTTCGCCTGAGGTGTACCATATTGCCAGGCAAAAAGGTACAGAGCGACCGTGGACCAGTAAGTTTGAAACCTCAAAGGAGATAGGTACTTACTATTGTGCGGTTTGTGGCAATCCGCTTTTTAAAAGCGACACGAAGTTTGAAAGTGGTTGTGGATGGCCAAGTTTTTACGAGCCAATTTCAAAGTCTTCCATTATATACACGCCAGATAACATGCATGGTATGAACCGTACCGAAGTACAGTGTGGCAGGTGTAAGTCGCACCTGGGGCATGTGTTTGAAGATGGCCCAAAACCTACCGGCCTGAGGTATTGCATTAATGGAGTTGTGCTGGATTTTGATAAAGCCGCTCAAGCCGAAAAAAGATATGATGAGGAGCATGAGAAAGATTAAATCAATCCTTTACAAAGTAAAAAATTTGAAAAGGCAAGCTTAGCTTGCTTTTTTTATATAAAAATGTAGGATGAAGGAAATAGTTGACGCGTCCGCCAGTAAAGACTTTGCCGGCATAGCAAGCAAGCTTTTTTTAGAATATGCGGCGGAGTTGAATGTTGATCTGTGTTTTCAAAACTTTTCGAAAGAGGTTGAAGATCCTTTATCAAAGTATGGAGACCCGAAAGGAGCCTTATTCCTTGCTTTCTTTGATAATAAACCAGCAGGGTGTATTGCCCTTAAACCAATAAAACTGGAACATGCCTGCGAAATGAAGCGCCTGTATGTTAGACCAAATTTTAGAAAAGAGGGCTTAGCGACTCTACTCGTTGAAACCCTTCTTGACCGTGCAAAAGAACTGGGGTATAAAAAAATGGTCCTGGACACTCTTGATAAATTAGTTTCTGCTATAAAATTGTACAGGCATTACGGTTTTGTTGAAACTACTCCTTATTACCAAAACCCATTGCCGGGAGTTATTTATATGGAAAGGGATTTATAACTGATCCGGGGATAATTTCAGCTTTATGCCCAAACTCATCACGCATTTCTCTACAACCAGAGGAAAAAATTTATGTTCGAGCAGGTGAATTTTTTCGGCAAGAGTTGATGCATTGTCGTTTTCATTAATGTTGCAGTAAACCTGAAAAATAACGTCTCCGTTATCATATTTCTCATCAACATAATGGATGGTGATACCGCTTTTTACCTGGCCAGAATTAATAACTGCTTCATGCACATGTGATCCATACATACCCTTTCCACCAAAATTTGGTAAAAGTGCTGGATGAATATTAATTATTCTGTTTGGATAAGCTTCAACCAAAGCCAGGGGAATTTTCCAGAGAAAACCTGCCAGTACTATAAAATCAATTTTTGCATCCTTCAAATTAGAGACATATCCATCACCCGCAAAAAAATTTTCTTTATCAATTAATAAAAAAGGTACCTGGTAATTTGATGCATGCTGTAAAACGCCAGCTTCCTTTTTATTACAAACAACCAGCGAAACTTTAATTGTTGGGTGACCTACAAAGTGTTCGATAATTTTTTTTGCATTGCTTCCAGCTCCCGAAGCAAAAATGGCAATGTGCTTAATATCGCTTTCCAATTGAATAAATTGATTTTAAAAATTGCTCAAAAGTAAAGTTTTGTTGAAGGAAGAAACTTTAATTAGTCACATTCAACTTTATGAAAGTTTACTTCATTTTAAGTTTTATAAAATTTAATATTCAGTCGGTATGGGGATGTTGCAAATTGTAGCTCAATGAATGTCAGGCTGTGTTTGTGAAGTTTGTGTGCTTTTAAAAAAGTGGGCTGTTACACAAAGATTTTAAATTTCATACACAACACTAAAAGTGTTTAAACCTAAGAACAATTACTTCTTTAAAACTTGTTGAAATTAATAACTGATTTGGATTACAAAAGAATGACAATTAAACTTGTTGACTAAGCAAATTCCGCTGAAACACAGGCCAGCAGCAGGAAAATTTTTTTTAAACATGTTGATAATATGTCAACATCGTACCCTAAATTTGCAGCCATTCTTGGAGATTTTTCCACATCAAAGCACAACTATTTGTGTATATGATTCAGCAGAGCAGCATAAGCAAAACATTATTCTCTGGATTTTTCTTTATTGTTACTTTTTTATCGGCTACTCAATTAAACGCACAAAGCGGGCAGGCACTATTCAGTCAAAACTGTGCCTCATGTCATGCAGTGCATAAAGATTTGACTGGTCCGGCACTGGCAGGGGTTGAAGAACGCTGGCCTGAAAAAGACAAGTTATACGCATGGATTAAAAACAACCAGTCTGTTATCAAGTCGGGCTATCCTTATGCTGTTAACTTGTATAGTAAGTGGAACAAAACAGCCATGAACCTTTTTCCAAATCTTGCTGATAAGGACATTGATGCTATTCTGGCTTACATAAAAACAGTTCCCGATCCTAAAATTGCTACTGCAACACCCGGAGTTGAAGGTGCTGCCGATGCAGCAGGAGACAATACCTTACTATTTGGAATTCTTACGTTAATATTAGCCGTTGTTGCCCTGATATTGTTACAGGTAAACAGCAACCTAAAGAAATTATCAGACGAGAAAGATGGTAATGCAGTGCATGAGCCGGTACCGTTTTATAGAAACAAAGCATACATAGCAATGGTTACCATTGTATTGTTTACAATCGGCGGGTATGCTACCGTTACCGGGGCCATGGGATTGGGCCGCTCTCAAAACTATCAACCTGAGCAGCCTATTTATTACTCTCATAAAGTGCATGCAGGTACAAACCAGATTAGTTGTCTTTATTGTCATGGAGGTGCCCAGGAAGGTAAGCATGCCAATATTCCATCAGTAAATGTTTGTATGAACTGTCATAAAACTATTAATGAATACGCCGGTAAAGACAAGTTGTATAAGGAAGATGGTACTGAAGTAAACGGTACTGCCGAAATTCAAAAGCTTTATAAATATGCAGGTTATGACCCGGCAGTATCCAAGGAGTGGGACCCTACAAAAGCAAAACCTGTTGAATGGGTAAAAATTCACAACCTTCCCGATCACGTATATTTTAACCACGCACAGCACGTAAAAGCTGGTAAAGTACAGTGCCAAACCTGTCATGGCGAAATTCAAAAAATGGGTGAGGTAAAACAATTTGCCGACCTGAGCATGGGCTGGTGTGTTAATTGCCACCGCGAAACAAAAGTTCAATTTAAAGACAATGGTTTCTATTCAATATACCAGAAGTTTCATGATGATATGAAGAACGGAAAATTGGATAGTACCAAAGGAATTACCGTTGAGAAGATTGGCGGTACCGAATGTCAGAAATGTCATTATTAGTTCCGGAACTTCTTCAAATCAATGTTAAGGACCGTAGATTATTTTAAAAACTAAACGAAAGTTTTTCAAACCCGGGCAAGGGTTTGACAAAAACCAACAACAATATGGAGCATAAAAAGTACTGGCAAAGTTTTGGAGAGTTGAACCAATCCGGCGCTTATCAGGCTTCTTCTGAAGATGAGTTCGGCGAGAATTTACCTTTTGAGGCAGATGATAAAGGCTTGTTTGAATCTAAAACACCCCGTAGAGACTTTTTAAAATACATGGGTTTCAGTACTGCAGCCGCAGCCCTTGCTGCCAGTTGCGAAATGCCCGTAAAAAAGGCCATTCCTTTTGCTAATAAACCAGAGGATATTGTTCCGGGTTTGGCTAATTATTATGCTACAACTTATGTGCAGGATGGTGATGCTATCAGTGTGGTGGCCAAGGTAAGAGATGGCCGTCCCATTAAGATTGAAGGAAATGAATTGTCACCTGTTACAATGGGTGGTACTTCTGCAAGAGTTCAAGCCTCAGTTTTAGATTTATACGATACTGCCCGTCTTCGCTACCCAATGGCTGACGGCAAAGAAGTAAGCACATTTGAAGCTTTCGATAAAATGATAGCAAGTGCCATGTCTTCAATCGGCGGAGCACCTGTTGTTCTACTAACAAGTTCTGTTACTTCGCTTACAACCAAACAGGTAATAGCGCAATTTATAGCTGCTCATCCTGGTAGCAGGCACGTAACTTACGATGCAGTTAGCTACAGTGGAATGTTGCAGGCCAATGAAGCATCGTATAGTACAAGGGCAATTCCTTCTTATAACTTTGCTGCTGCTAAAGTAATTGTAAGCCTTGGGGCTGATTTTCTTGGCACCTGGTTAAACCCGGTTGAGTTTGCAAAGCAATATAGTTTTGGAAGAAAAATAAATGAAAAAAACCCGGTAATGAACCGTCATATTCAATTTGAGAGTATGATGAGCATGACGGGTGCTAATGCTGATTACAGGTATCACCACCGTCCATCTGAAACTGGTGCGGTTGCACTGGCTTTATATGCTGCACTTGGTGGCGCAGTTTCAGCACCTGCTTTAAGCGAACCACTGAAGAAGGCTATTGCACAAACTGCAAAAGATCTTGTTGCCAGTAAAGGCGCTGCACTGGTAGTAGCCGGTAGTAACGATCCTGATGTGCAAATGGTAGTTAATGGTATTAACGAGATGATTGGTGCAGGTGGGTCAACTATTAATTGGGCATCTACTTATAATCTTCGCCAGGGTATTGACTCCGAAATGGCAACCCTTGTTGATCAAATGAACAGTGGAGCAGTTGGAGCTTTATTGATTTACGGTGCCAATCCTGCATACGATTATTTTGATAGTAAACGTTTTGTTGATGGCCTTAAAAAAGTAAAAGTGGCTGTTTCATTCAATACCAAATTGGACGAAACGACCGAATTGTGCAAATACATTATTCCTGATCATCACTACCTGGAAAGCTGGGGTGATGCTGAAATTAAAACAGGGCAGTTCTCTTTACTTCAGCCTACCATCTACCCATTATTTAAAACCCGCCAATGGCAGGACAGCTTATTGAAATGGAGTGGTGCAACAGGTGATTACCTGTCTATGGTAAAAAACTATTGGATGGGCAGGTTAGGAAGTGAAGGCAATTGGGATAAAGCATTACAAGATGGAGTCATCACTCCAACAAATGCTTCTGCACCTATGGTCATGAGCGACTCAACTTCAACTAATATTAAGGCAGGCATGATGCCCAAGGGCAGAGCAACCGGTGGAAGTTTTAACGCTGCCTCAATAAGTACTGCTGCCACAACTTTGGGAGCTGCAAAATCAGGCGCCGCTGTTGAACTGGTTTTATACGAAAAAGTATCTATTGGTGCGGGTCAGCAGGCTAACAACCCATGGTTACAGGAAATGCCAGATCCCATCACTAAAGCAACATGGGACAATTATGCAATGATTTCTCCGGCATTGGCAAAGTCAATGTTTGATATTGATATAACTAAAAATAAAGATGCTGATGCTTATGAGGTTCACCCTCAAAAGCCAGCCATTAAGATTACTGTAAATGGTAAGAGTTTAGAGCTTGCCGCCCTTATTGTTCCGGGTACAAATCCTAATACGGTAGCTATTGCGCTTGGTTATGGTCGCAGCGAGCAAATTGGTAAAGTAGCTTTTGGTGCAGGTAAAAATGCCTTTCCTTTAGTTGGTTTTGCAAATGGAGTAAGGCAATATACGCTTGCTAATGCTACGGTTGAAAAAGGAACAGCCGATTTTATAGTTGCTCAAAACCAAACTCACCAAACTTACGAAGGTCGCCAGGATGTTGTGTTAGAAACAACTTTGGCTACGCTAAAATCCGAGCCTAAAATGTTCTCTGAAAAGAGAGAAGAAATGGTAGAAGATTTTGCCAGCCATACAAAGGATTATGCTAAGGAAGCCACACTATACCCTGTGTTTCCAAAACCGGGCATTAAGTGGGGCATGAGTATAGATTTAAACAGTTGTACCGGTTGCGGTGCCTGTGTGGTTGCCTGTAATGCTGAAAATAATGTTGCCATCGTTGGAAAATCTGAAGTGTCACGTGCACACGATATGCATTGGATGCGTATTGACAGGTATTTCAGTGGCGATCTTGAAAATCCAAATGTAATTTTTCAGCCAATGCTTTGCCAGCATTGTGATAATGCACCTTGCGAGAATGTTTGCCCGGTTAGCGCTACCAACCACAGCAGTGAGGGGCTAAACCAAATGGCTTACAACCGTTGCATAGGAACAAGGTATTGTGCTAACAACTGTCCGTTCAAAGTTCGTCGCTTTAACTGGTCAGATTACATGGGCGCAGATAGCTTTCCAGACAACCAGGTGGGTATCATTTCAGATGCTTCCTTGCAAATGAATGATGAGTTAACACGTATGGTTTTAAACCCTGATGTTACCGTAAGAAGCCGTGGAGTTATGGAAAAATGTACCTTTTGTGTACAGCGTTTGCAGGATGGTAAGTTAAAAGCAAAAAAAGAAAGTCGTCCACTGAGGACAGGGGCAAATGGAGAGTGGGATCTTAAGGTAGCTTGCCAGCAGTCTTGCCCAAGCGATGCCATCGTTTTTGGAAATGTAAATGATACCGAAAGCAGCGTAACCAAACACAGGGAGCAAAACAATGGTCGAATATTTTATGCGCTCGAAATGATCCACGTGTTGCCTAACGTAAGCTATTTGGCAAAAGTTAGAAATACTGATGAGATGATGCATGTAGGAGAAATGACTGAAACTGCAAAACCTGAAAAGGTAGGATAGTAGTATCAGAGAAATAGTTCTTATTTATATTTTTTGTAGCGGGTATTAAACAAAAATGTAGCATAGTTGCGTCGCACTCTTGTGCCGTACCAATTATCTGGGCATACCAGTAAATAAAATTAGTAGGCTACATATTGGAGCTTGTTAGATGAACACAAAATATAAAGTACAAGAGTGCGACGCAAGAATGTTGCATAATAGAATTGGCTGGCTAACAAAAAAAGAACCTGAAAGAATAACTAATTTAAGATCAGTTCAACTGACTTTAAACCAAACCAAATGCATTTAAAGTACGAATCACAATTAAGAGAACCACTGGTTGATGGTAATAAAGACTATCACCAGGTTACGGAAGATATCATTCGTCCTATTGAGGTAAAACCAGGAAGGCTTTGGTATATCGGGTTCTTTATTTCTGTTGCACTATTATTATTTGGAGTTTATAGTGTTTACCGCGAGGTTACTTATGGTATTGGTCAGTGGAACCTGCAAAAAACTGTGGGTTGGGGATGGGACATTACCAACTTCGTTTGGTGGGTAGGTATTGGTCACGCCGGCACTTTGATTTCAGCTATCTTATTATTATTCCGCCAGGGTTGGAGGACAGGTGTAAACCGTGCAGCAGAGGCCATGACCATTTTTGCGGTTATGTGTGCAGGCCAGTTTCCAATATTTCACATGGGTAGGGTTTGGCTGGCTTTCTTTATTATGCCTTATCCAAATACCCGTGGTCCTGTTTGGGTTAACTTCTCTTCTCCGCTGCTGTGGGACGTATTTGCAATATCAACTTATTTTACTGTTTCACTATTGTTTTGGTATTCAGGTTTATTGCCCGATTTGGCTACTGTTAGAGATCGTGCAAAAACCAAACTTCGCAAGATGTTATATGGTGTAGCTTCCTTTGGTTGGACAGGAAGCACCAAACACTGGCAACGGCACGAAAGTCTTTCATTGGTGTTGGCCGGTTTGGCAACGCCACTGGTGCTTTCGGTACACACCATTGTATCGTTCGACTTTGCCACCTCTGTTATTCCCGGCTGGCACACAACAATCTTCCCTCCTTACTTCGTTGCAGGAGCAATCTTTTCTGGTTTTGCCATGGTGCAATCACTATTAATTATTGTGCGAAAAGTGCTGAACCTACAGGAATATATTACAGTAGGGCATATAGAAGCAATGAATAAAGTAATTGTACTGACAGGTTCAATTGTAGGTATCGCTTACCTGACAGAGTTGTTCATTGCCTGGTATAGCATTAATCAATACGAGCAATATGCATTCTTTTATAGCAGGGCAAATTTATTTAGTCCCTATGGTTGGGCGTATTATGGTATGATGTTCTGTAACGTGGTATCACCTCAATTATTCTGGTCCCGCAAACTAAGAAGAAACATCACCTTCACCTTCTTTATGAGTGTGATCGTAAATATCGGTATGTGGTTCGAACGTTTTGTAATCATCGTTACATCTATTTCAAGAGATTACCTGCCAAGTAGCTGGAGTTATTACTATAGCCCCAGCATTTGGGAGATCGGATTTTATATGGGAACATTTGGATTGTTCTTTACCTGCTTCTTCCTGTTCTCAAAATACTTCCCGGTAATAGCCGTCGCGGAGATCAAATACGTATTGAAAACATCAGGCGAAAATTATAAAGCAAAAATGGATAAGGTGGAAGCACAACAGGTTGATGAGTTTGTGCATGAGCATGCGCACTAAAAGATGAGGGATGGCAGTTGACAGATGACAGAAAAAAAATTGATAGTTGGTGGTTGGTTAGAGATGATAGTTGAAAACAGTGAGGGATGAATAAGAGAGTGGAAAGTATTGTCAACATTAATTTACATTTTGATTTTTGACTTTTGAATTAAAATATTATGGCATTAAAAAGATTTGTTGTTGGTTGTTTTGAAGACGAGGCAGTATTGTTTCCTGCAGTAAAAAAAGTCAGAACAGCTGGTTATAAAATCCAGGATGTTTATACACCTTACGCAGTCCACGGCCTGGACAAAGCCCTGGGTATGAGAGATACCAGTTTACATACTGCCGGTTTTATTTATGGTATCACCGGAACTACCACTGCTTTAAGTTGTATGGGTTGGATTTTTACCAAAGACTGGCCTTTGAACATTGGTGGTAAACCAAACTTTCCATTGCCAGCTTTCATACCCATCACTTTTGAGTTGACAGTATTATTTGCTGCGGTGGGTATGGTTCTAACATTTTGCTACCTGTGCCAGTTGGCACCTTTTGTAAGGCATCACCATTTTCACCCGAGAGCTACCGACGATCTTTTTGTAATGGCTGTTGAGTGTACGGCAAAAACCAATGTAGAAGATCTGAAAGGATTTTTACAAAGTGCCGGTGCTATTGAAGTTAATTACCAGGTGGCTGAAACAGGCTGGTGGTTTGGCAGGTACGACAAAGAACAAAAATTGTATGCCGACGAACATCCTGTTATAGCTTAATCGAATATTATCAAGATCCAGAAAATGAAGAAATTATCAATAATAACTGTTTGTTCGCTTGCTATAGCCTTAATAGTTAGTTGTGGTAGTGATGTAAAAAGAACACCAGGCTCTGTTTACATGCCTGATATGGCTACTAGTCGTGCATACGAAACTTATGCAGATCATAGCAACCTTGCAAGTGCTGGCATCCATTATAACAATATGCCTGTTGCCGGTACAGTGGCACGTGGCGAGGAAATGCCTTATCATTTACAAAATGACAGTGCTGGGTATGCAGCAAGCAATACTATAACAAATCCTTTAACCGTTTGGTCAGCAGCCGATAGCGTTGAATCTGAAAGAATGTACCTCATCAATTGCGCTATTTGCCACGGAACTGCATTAAATGGTAATGGCCCTTTATATAAAGATGGAGCAGGCCCCTACGCTGCAAAACCTGCAACTTTGGTTGGCGACCCGGTAATTGAAGCTCTGGGAGAAGGTGATTATTATCACGTTCAAACATATGGTAAGGGCCAAATGGGAAGCTATGCATCTCAATTAAACCGCAAGCAGCGTTGGATGATCGCACGTTACATTAAGCAAAAACAAAAGAAAGGTGGTGGTGCAACTGCAACAGCAGCAGCAACAACCGATAGCTCTGCAGCAGGTGGAGGTATGACTAAAAAATAATTAAGTAAAAATTACTGCATTCAAAATATTTTAAGATGGCATCTATAAGAGAACAGTTTGAAGTAACGGGTAAAATGAGAACCTGGTCTATGGGTTTGATTGCTATCGGTATACTTGCCTTCATTATTGGTTTGATAACAAAAGGTTTAAGCAGCGATCCACATGAGCAAGCTATCTTTTGGGGTACTGTAATGTATAACAGCATTTTCTTTCTGTTGATTTGTAACGCCAGTATGTTCTTTATATGTGTAACTACTTTAGCTAAGGGTGGATGGCAGACGGTTTTTCGCCGGGTACCTGAAGCAATTTCTGCAGTAGTACCAATCTTTGGTTTGATTGCCGCTTTTGTACTTTTGTTTGTTGTTTTTGGACTTGGTCATGGAGAGCATCATCCTATTTACCACTGGGTAACTCCGGGTAATGATGAGATGCTTTTAAAGAAGAGTGGTTTTCTTAATCCTACCTTTTTCGTTATCTGGACTTTGTTATCAGTTGGGTTATGGAGCTGGTTGGGTATGAAAATGAGACAATTGAGCCGCCAGGCTGATAATGGAGATATGACTTTTGAAGAAGGAAACAATTGGTTTCATCGGAACCTCATCTATGGGTCTATGTTTACCGTTTGGTTTGGCTTAACTGTAGGTTCAGTTACTCCATGGGTGTGGATAATGAGTATTGATGCACACTGGTACAGCACCATGTTTAGCTGGTATACATTTGCAAGTTCTTTTGTATCCGGTATCTCGCTAATTGTATTATGGGTTATCTTTCTTAAAAACAGGGGTCAGTTACAATTTACAACTGAAGAGCATTTACACGATCTTGGAAAATTTATGTTTGCATTTTCAATTTTCTGGACATACTTATGGTTCAGCCAGTACATGCTCATTTGGTATTCCAACATTCCTGAGGAGACTATTTATTTTAAACATCGGGTACAGGGGGCATGGCATGGAATCTTCATTTTAAACCTTGTGATTAACTTTGTTTGTCCGTTGTTAATATTAATGAAACGTTCAAGCAAAAGAAATTATACCCTGTTAACTTTTATGGCTGTATTAATCATATTTGGGCATTGGATTGATTTTTTACAAATGATTATGGGCAGTATTTCAAAAGATCATGTAACACTTGGATGGCTTGATTTTGGAATGCTGGCGCTGTATGCAGGAATGATTATTTTGTTTGTTGGAAGGGCATTAACAAAAGCACCTTTGGTTGCAAATGCTAACCCATTTCTAAAAGAAAGTATCATACATCACACATAGAAAATTTTAAGGGCAGGGCAAGGTTTATTTAAACATTACCGCCTGTCAAACGTTTTATTTTAGACCAGAAAATACCAGTATTTATCATGTCAATTTTTTTTACCATCGCCGTTGTTGTGTTAGTGTTTGTGGTGATTTTTCAAATTGCCAAAGCAAGTGAATATGTTGCCATATTAAAAGGCGAGGAAAAAGCCGGGAAACAAGCCAATAAAATCAATGGGTTTTTAATGATTGTATTTCTTGTACTGGGACTGATTGGGGTTTATTACTGCAACGATCTTATGAAAGGAAGAATTCCCGTAAGTTCTTCGCTTGAAGGTGATAAAGTAGACCAAATGCTTTATTTAACCATTGCTATAACTGGTGTTGTTTTTCTAATTACACATATTTTACTTTTTTGGTTTGCTTACAAATACCAGGAAAATGATGATAGAAAAGCTTACTTCTTTCCACATAACAATAAGTTAGAGGTACTATGGACCGTTGTTCCTGCAATTGTATTGTCAATACTTGTAGTGATAGGTCTTAGAAACTGGTTCATCTTTACGGGTGATGCACCTAAGGAATCTTTGGTTGTAGAAATAACCGGTAAGCAATTCGGTTGGATATATCGTTATCCGGGTAAGGATAATACTTTCGGAAAAAAATATTTTAGAAATATTGATCCGGCAACTAATAGCCTTGGATTAATTTGGGCTGATAATAAAGAAATGAATCAAACAGCCGATCCTGCTTCTTTTGATGATATCGTAAATGAGCAAGCGATGTACATTGTAAAGGGAAGACCGGTAAAATTGGTTATTAATTCAAGAGATGTTATTCATGATGTGGGTTTGCCACATTTTAGAATGAAGATGGATGCTGTACCCGGCATACCTACTACACTATGGTTTACACCTAAGTACACTACTAAAGAAATGCAGGACATGACTCAAAATAGCAATTTTGAATACGAGATAGCCTGCGATCAAATTTGTGGTAATGGTCACTATTCTATGAAAGGAATTATTAAAGTGGTTACACAACAAGAGTATGATGTTTGGGAAATAACACAGAAGCCTTATTATTATTCAGCTTTTCCTGAAAAGGATCCCAGTGCAAAGCCTGCAGCCGCACCTGCCGACAGCACAAAGCAGGCCGCACTTAATATAAACAAAGCAGCAGGAAAAAGCATTGCATTGAAATAAAAGAATTAGTTAATAAACGGTCCTTCACCAGGGGCTTAAATTGAAAATATGAGCAACGAAGAGATGTTACATGCACAGGCTGCCACGGTACATGGAGTGGAGGTTGAGCATCACGACCATCATGGTGAGCATCATCATCATGAGACTTTTATCACAAAATATATTTTTAGCCAGGATCATAAAATGATTGCCAAACAGTTTTTGGTAACCGGTATGATCTGGGCGATTCTGGGTGGCTTGATGTCTGTTTTATTCAGGATTCAACTTGCCTATCCTGATTCTAATTTTCCCTGGTTAGAAACCTTACTAGGTAAATGGGCCAAAGGCGGCCATCTTTCTGCAGAAGCATATTATGCCCTGGTAACAACACACGGAACTGTGCTTGTGTTCTTTGTATTGACTGCTGGTTTGAGTGGAACGTTTGCAAACTTTTTAATTCCACTCCAGATTGGTGCAAGAGATATGGCTTCGCCTTTTTTAAACATGCTTAGCTACTGGTTTTTCTTTACTGCCGGTGTTATAATGTTATCTTCTTTATTTGTTGAGACTGGTCCTTTTGCAGGCGGTTGGACAGCCTACCCCCCATTAAGTGCTTTGGGTTCAGCATCCCCCGGTTCAAAAACAGGTATGGATTTATGGTTGATCAGTATGGCCTTGTTTGTTGTAAGCAGTCTTTTAGGAGGTCTTAACTACATTGCAACTATCCTTAATATGCGTACCAAGGGAATGACTATGACACGTCTTCCTTTGACTATATGGGCATTGTTCTTTACCGCCATTTTAGGTGTGTTGTCTTTCCCTGTTTTGTTGTCAGGTTTCATTTTATTGATTTTTGATAGAAACTTTGGTACCAGTTTTTACCTGAGCGATATATACATAAATGGTGTGGGAGCTTTACCAAACGAAGGGGGAAGCGCCATTTTATACCAACACCTTTTTTGGTTCCTTGGTCACCCTGAGGTTTATATAATTATTCTTCCGGCAATGGGTATTGTATCGGAAGTAATGAGCACTAATGCCCGCAAGCCTATCTTCGGTTATATGGCTATGATCGGTTCATTGTTCGCCATTGCAGTGTTAGCATTCCTTGTTTGGGCACATCATATGTTTGTATCTGGTCTAAATCCGTTTTTAGGTTCATTCTTCGTACTGTTGACTCTATTGATTGCGGTTCCTTCTGCAATCAAAGTGTTTAACTGGCTTACAACTTTATGGAGAGGTAATATTAGGTTTACACCAGGTATGTTATATTCGATTGGCTTTGTAAGCATGTTTATATCGGGTGGTCTCACGGGTATTTTCCTTGGTAACTCAGCTCTTGATATTCACCTTCATGATACGTATTTTATAATAGCTCACTTCCATATTGTGATGGGAGTTGCAGGTATATTTGGTATGTATGCCGGGGTTTACCATTGGTTCCCTAAAATGTTTGGACGCTATCTTAATAACACCTTAGCATACATTCACTTTTGGGTAACATTTGTGGGGGCATATCTTATTTTCTGGCCAATGCATTACGAAGGATTGGCTGGTATGCCACGCAGGTATTATGATTTTAGTAACTGGGAGAGCTTTAAAATGTTTAATGGTGTAAACGTTTTCATTAGCGTTGTAGCGATGATTGTTTTTGCAGTTCAAATAATGTTTTTGGTTAACTTCTTTTATTCTGTGTTTAAGGGTAGAAAGGTTACTTCTCAAAATCCATGGGGCTCAAACACACTTGAATGGACAACCCCAATTTTACCAGGGCATGGTAACTGGGTGGGCGAAATTCCAGAGGTACATCGTTGGGCGTATGATTATGGTAAAGATGGTAAAGATTTTATATCTCAAACTACACCGGTTGGGGCAGAAGAAAGTAGTCATTAATACCTGCTGCATATTTAATGCACTGCAGGTTAACTTATAGCTAATGCCCTGATTATTCGGGGCATTACTTTTATAAAAGGAAGAGGGATGGATACATGGTAAGCTCTACAGAGAACGCTTCGGACAGTTTTAAGCTGGCTGCAAAAGTGAAAGATTATTTTCAGCTGATAAAGTTCACACTAAGCTTTACCGTTGTTTTTACGTGTGTTATTTGTTATTTATTAGCACCTGGTATTACTTATAATTTAAAAATGGTAATCCTGCTTTTTGTAGCAGGAATGTTGGTTACGGGTAGTGCAAATGCCATTAACCAGGCAGTTGAGAAAGATACAGATGCCATGATGAAGCGCACTGGGAAAAGACCCGTTGCATCCGGCAGAATGAGCCAACAGGAAGCGTACACGTTTGCTATAATTGCGGGTTTGCTAGGTGTGTTAATGATGTGGCAGTTCTTTAATGTACAGTCAGCCCTGCTAAGTGCATTCAGCTTGTTTTTGTATGCGTTTATATACACGCCACTTAAAAAGGTAAATTCAATAGCAGTATTGGTTGGTGCGTTTCCGGGAGCGCTGCCCTGCCTTATTGGTTGGGTTGCCGGCACGGGAGAATTTAATGCCGGGGGATGGATTTTATTTGGAGTGCAATTTTTATGGCAGTTCCCTCATTTTTGGGCTATTGCCTGGGTGGCACATAAGGATTATTCAACTGCAGGGTTTAAATTGTTACCAGCCGACAAGGGACCTACAAAGTTTACTGCAATGCAATCTATTATGTACTCCATGATTATGATTCCATTCGGCATGCTGCCCTATTATTTTGGAATATCAGGTCTTACCAGTTTGTGGATTGTGTCGATTTGTAATTTGGCTATGGTTGTGCAGTGTATAAGGTTATATACCAGCATGGATGTAGCGGCTGCAAGACGGGTTATGTTTAGCAGTTACATTTATTTGCCTATTGTGTTTTTAGCCTTGTTAGCCGATAAGGTAAACTAAGCTGAAGGATGATATTTAGTATAAGAGTGTGACCCCGCAAGTCTGACGTGGGAAGCCGCAACAGCTGTTGAATGATTTAAAAAATGTTGGAAACAAAAAAGAATTTTAACTATAAAGAGATGATAGCAACCGTGAGACAAGAACAAAGAAAGAGATTACATCCACATAAATTTATGTTGTGGATAGGCATGGCGAGTATTGTAATGATGTTTGCAGGGTTTACCAGTGCTTACATTGTTAAGCGTAACCAGAGTAACTGGCTCGAGTTTGGATTACCCACCTATTTCTGGTACTCAACCGGGGTTATTTTGCTAAGCAGCCTTACTATTCAATTGGCCCTTGTATCATTTAAAGCAAGAAACATGACACGCTACAGGACGTTGATTACTGTAACGGCTTTTTTGGGTGTGTTGTTTGCAGTTTTACAATGGTTGGGATTTTTTAGCCTGGAAAGAAATGGTGTTAAATTGATAGGGACCAACAGTAACCCCTCAGGATCGTTTTTGGGAGTTATTACAGGCGTGCACATGCTGCACGTTATAGGCGGTGTAATAGTATTGCTGGTGATGTTTTTTAAGGCTTACAGCAGCAGGCAAAAAAGTTACAGCAATGTACCCATAGAAATGGCAGCAACGTATTGGCATTTTGTTGATGCTATTTGGATCTACCTGTTTGTATTTTTTAATTGGGTGAGTGTATAAAGCAGCTATCTCATTATTCTATGTGGCGTAGGCCACATTTATTGCAGGAGATACACATAATAAAAAACTTAGTGTTTTTAGTGTTCATATGAATGTGGGCGAATAAATTTGCATACCAAACTTAAACGGAACCAATGTCAACAACAACAGTAGCAACAGACCAGAAATGGTGGAGTGGCGGACGAAGCCCTTTTAATGTAGAATATGGCAAACTGATGATGTGGTATTTTTTAATGAGTGATGCTTTTACTTTTGGGGCATTTCTTATTAGTTATGGTACCATCAGGTTTTCCAGTAACGGATGGCCCGATGCTAACCACGTATTTCAATCGTTTCCGTTTTTGGGTAGCGGTTTGCCATTGTTGTTTGTTAGTTTGATGACCTTTATTTTGATTGTAAGTTCTGTAACCATGGTACTTGCAGTTAAAGCAGGACATGAAAGAAGAAAGGCCGATGTTGTGAAGTATCTTATCTGGACCATTATTGGTGGTATCGCCTTTTTATCGTGCCAGGCGTGGGAGTGGACACACCTGCATCATGAAGGTGCCTGGTGGGGTAGCAATCCTTTTCCAAATTCAGATGGTTCACTTTCAACCACTACCAATTTTTCTAACTTCTTTTTTACCATTACCGGGTTTCATGGCTTCCACGTATTTTCTGGCGTGCTAATAAACATCATCATGTTAATTATGACCCTTACTGGTGCTTTTGAAAGGAGGGGCCATTACCTGATGATTGAAAAGGCCGGTTTGTACTGGCACTTTGTAGACCTTGTTTGGGTATTTGTATTTACCTGCTTTTACCTGGTTTAAATTATTTAATTAACTACCTAACTTATATAGGATGGAACATACAATAGGACATTCGGCTGAACAGTTTGAGCCAAAAAATGAAGTGATGAAAGTAACCATCATACTTTCAGTATTAACGATAGTAGAATTGGCGTTGGGTTTTTTAATGTACAAAATGTTTCCTGAGCCTGGTTTTGCAAGAAACTTTATTAAAGGTGTCATTATAATTTTAATGCTGTCAAAGGCATATTACATTGTTGCTTATTTTATGCACCTGGGTCATGAGTTAAAGAACCTAATCATGACAATTGTAGTTCCCTTAATATTATTTGTTTGGTTCATTATTGCGTTTTTGTACGACGGTCACTCTTTTAATGTCAACCGTAACACTTATGACCGGTACAAGAATCAAAGGGGACAACCCCATCAAATGGATCCTAATGCTGTGGAAGAAAAGGTGGAGAAGCCTAAATCGGTGGAATAAGGATTGATTAAAGAATAATATTTTTTAGCATACTGAACCATCGCCATCAAGCGATGGTTTTTTTATCACGACACTTTAAGTATACACATGAACAAAAAAGCAGTACTGGCACTGGTAATAGCCATCATAATTCCTGTGCTATGTTATTACGCAGTTAAATGGACCAGCGAAGATGCCATTGTAATGCCCCGCAGGTATTTTATGGACTCGGTGATTACTAAAACAATTGATGGTAAAACCACTACAGATACTGCCTGGCATAAAACGGAGAATATAACGCTGGTTAATCAATTGGGTGACACAGTGAGTTTATATGATATTCAAAACAGGGTAATTGTAGCCGATTTCTTTTTTACAAGGTGCCCCTCCATCTGTCCAACGCTTACAAAAAACATGGCAAGACTGCAGCAATCGTTCTCGCATTACAACGAAGGGCGGAGGGTAATAGATTCATCGATTGTTAATTTTGTATCCTTTTCAATCGACCCGGAACGCGATAGCGTAGCTGCATTAAAAAAGTATGCAGATAAATATGGCGTAGACCACGATAATTGGTGGATGCTTACCGGGCCTAAAAAGAAGATTTATGATTTTGCCTTAAATGAACTCAAGCTGGGCCTGGTTGATGGCGAAGGAGTAGATACCTCTTTTATACATTCGCAAAAAATGGTTTTGATTGATAAAGACCACATTGTACGTGGATATTATAATGGACTGGATACGCTGGAATTAAAAGGTCTTGCAAGGGATATTGCTTTGTTAATGCTTGAAAAGGATAAAAGCATAAAAAGAAATCTTTTTAGAAAATAAATTGTTAGTATAAAAACGTGACTGTATATGTTAGAGGCGAGTTTAATAAAAAATGATAAAAGGGCTTATTGGCTGATTGGAATTTTTTCGGTATTAGTTTTTGTTGTTGTAGCCGTGTTAGGTAAAGTTCAGTACAAAGCTGACCTGGGTTTTGATATTCACGTTTTTGCAAAGATCAATGCAGTAATTAATACACTTGTTGCCATATCCTTAATAGCTGCTTTACTGGCAGTAAAAAATGGCAATTACCTGTTACATAAGCGACTTATGATTGGTGCCCTGGTATTATCAATTCTCTTCCTGGTATTTTATATAAGCCATCACCTATTGGCCGGAGAAACAAAATTTGGAGGAACCGGAACTATAAAAATCATCTACTTCATCATTCTTTTTACGCACATATTTTTAGCTGCAATTATATTGCCTTTTATTTTACTTACTGCATACAGGGCACTAACCGGAGAATATGACAGGCACAAAAAAATAGCCAGGTATACCTGGCCACTTTGGTTTTATGTTGCTGTAACAGGTCCGGTAGTCTACTTTTTTATCAGCCCTTATTACACGTAATCTTTCGGGAGTTATTCAGTAGTTGACGCTTTTATTTTAGAAGGGTATTTTCCACCATAATAGATTTTTATAGTTGACTTTTGAAAATCCTTCTTTTCAGCAGTTGGTATACTCATAAATTTTTGCGGATTAAGGTCAACAAGAGGAAACCAACTGCTTTGAACCTGTATCATAATTTTATGACCGGGCAGAAATGCATGTGCCGCATCATTAAGGGTAAGTTTTACGTTTGTAACCTCTCCCGGTTTAAAAGCTTTCGGTGTTACAAAACTATTCCTGAATTTGCCTCTCAGTACTTCAGCCCTAACCAGCCGTTGCATACCCCCAATATTTTTGCCTGATGCATCGGTGGCATCCAGTGGTAATACATCTATTACTTTAACTATAAAATCAGCATCGGTGCCGGTAGTCGTTACAAAAAAATCTGCTGTTATTGGACCGGACACAGTCACTGTCTTCTGTAGTTCGGGGCTTGTAAAGGAGAGCACATCTGCACGTTCAGAAGCAAATGTTTGATCGGCAGCCATGTAGTCATTATTGCGTCCGCTACCTTTTGTGTTAATGTAAGGCACCGGATTAGCAGCATCACTTATGTAAGACACACTGCCTGAAGTTTTAACCGGGGAAAACGAAACCTGTTTGTTGGGAGCCAGGTACCAGTTGGTAATTACTGCTTCTTTGGGAGGCCAGGTATTGTACTCTTTCCATTTGTTGCTACCTGTTTCAAAAACGGTAGCCTCTGCCAAGTTGGAAGTGCCTTTGCCTTTGAGGTAAAAATTGAAAAATTCCAACTCTTTTTGTTGGTAGTATTTATTGGTATTCTCTCCAAAACTTAAAGAAGCAAACCTACTCCATTCTGCCCGCGACCAGCTACCATGTGTCCATGGGCCCATGATGAGTTTGTTATTATTCCCCAAAGATTTTTTT
Organism: Chitinophagales bacterium; assembly: GCA_038211085.1. Lineage (GTDB taxonomy): Bacteria > Bacteroidota > Bacteroidia > Chitinophagales > Chitinophagaceae > Segetibacter. The sequence goes on from JBBQVY010000003.1 coordinate 38,653, forward strand.
TCAATGGCTTCGTAAGTTTTTAAGGCACCAAAAAGATCTTCTGCATCAAACCAGCCACCTACTACCAAAACCGCAGGCTTTATGTTTACTAAATGATGACGAATGTCCCGGGCCTGCCAGTAAGCATCTTTGGTATCGTGCTGCAGGTATTCGTTCCAGATTTTGCTTTTGTTATTGTAGTAAGTCTGTGCATTTTTTAGAGGCCCGAGTTTAAGAAAAAAGTCATAAGCATCTTCGTTGCTTTCCTTAAAAATTGGTGGATACCGCGTCCATGGTGTATCGCGTGGATGATCAAAATCGTTCATGAAACTAAAGTTATCCATCAGAAAAAATGCACCGCGATGGTAGGCATCATCTCCTTCTAATTCATCAGTTACAGGGGCCTGGGGCGAAACGGCCTTTAAAGCAGGATGTGCATTTGGTAAGGCAGCAGTAGCATAAAACCCGGGGTAAGAAATTCCATATATTCCTGCATTACCATTGTTGCCTTCAATGTTTTTTAAAAGCCAGTCAATCGTATCGAAACAGTCAGTGCTTTCATTAGTGGTAATTGTATGTTTCTGTTCGTTATTGTGCGGGGTCATTTCTTCAAAGGTACCCTCGCTCATATATCGGCCCCTTACATCCTGGATGACATGAATAAAGGTTTCGTTGGCAAACAACTGGCTGGGCCCCAGCCTGCGTGGATAATTTTGCTCGCCATAAGGTGCGCAGGAATAAGGGGTCCGCATCAATAAAAAAGGACTTTTTTCAGATTGGTTTTTTGGAATGTATATGGCTGTAAAGAGCTTGATTCCATCCCTCATCGGAATCAATCTTTCAATCTTTTGATATTGATCTTTAAGGTTTACCTGTTGGGCTGGTAAGGAGCAACCTATGAAAAGGATAATGGTTAAGGTTAGCAGTTTCTTCATATAAATTAAAAGTATTAGTTAAGCCAATTCAATTGCGGGATCCCAGAGGTGAGCTGCAAAATTTTGTATAGTATCATTTTGAATAGTCATTCCCTCTTTTTCCAATAACTGTTGCATACGTTCAGGTGGATGAAAATGCATTTTGCCGCTTAGCATACCATTTCGGTTTACAACACGCTGTGCAGGTACAGCAGGTTTAACTATAAAACTATTATTCATAGCCCAGCCAACCATTCGTGCACTTGACCCTGTGCCCAGGTATCTGGCAATTGCGCCGTAAGTAGAAACACGCCCTTTAGGAATTTGGCGAACTACGTCCCATACATCCTGGAAGAAGGAGTAATTTTTAGAAGCATCGTTGACAGGAAATTTTTTTGGAGTTGCAGGCATGTATTATTCAACTTTTGATAAACTAAAGTTAGACAGGCTAAGATATAACAGTTCAGTTGGCATTATACGTTAACTGACCAATAGGAAATTTTGCTGACCGTGTGTTTTTATTATTGACTACCGGATTTAGTGCCGGGTAGTTTATTCAAAAGCTCACTACGCCGGGGCTCCTGAACTTTTTCGTACTGGTACGGACAATGCCTGCATCCATTACCGCAGCAGTATCCTTTTTGCAGGTGATATTTTTCAGTAAAAACAATGTAACCGTTTTCTTTATAATAGAGGTCTTTATCAGTTATGGGTTTGCTCACTTACAATACTTTTTAGCTGTTCTTCTTTTTCTTTTGTTATTGCATTATCCAGGCCAAAACGCAGGTAATGTATCCTGCTGCTGCCGGCTATGTCTAATTTTTCATAATGTGTTTTAATAAGCATCTCCTGGCTTAAATCATTGTTTAAATACAGGTCATCATAATCACTTAACAAGGGTAGTTCAAAAAGGTTAATTACCATTTTGGTAAATTGGTACAAGTCGGGACTATCAGTTTTTAGATTTACAATTCCCTTTAAACCCATTAAATTTTGATAAAGCTTTAAAAAGCGTGGATGTGTTAATCGCTTTTTTGCTTTGGAAGTTCTTAACTGGGGATCAGGAAATGTGATCCATATTTCTGCCACTTCACCTTCAATAAAGTATTCATCTATCCTTTCTATCTGGCTCCGCAGAAAACCAACATTTGTTAAGCCATCGGCTATAGCAGTTTTTGCCCCAACCCACATGCGATTGCCTTTTAAGTCTACCCCCAAAAAATTTTTATCCGGGTGTAATCTTGCTAAACCCAGTGCGTACTCACCTTTACCACATGCAAGCTCCAGGGTTATAGCATTGTTATTGCCAAAAAACCGGTGCCAGTTGCCTTTCATATCCACAGGATATTCAAGTGCATTCGATAAAGTTTTCAACTCAGCAAAACGTTCTAATTTGTTTTGGCCCATAGCGGCAAAAGTAGGGGAATGCTTTACAAAGTTTTATCAAAAAGGGGCTTCTTTTATAAACAGAAAAGTAAAAAACTGAAAAATAAAATTGTTGAAGGTGGCCTTTTATCAGTAGGAGTTTCCATTCATCAAACAATCATTTTTTGGGGCAGAGCCACGATATATATTTGAGTTATCAACCTTACTATACAGACCACACATAATTTTTATAAATTTTCTCATGTGCATTTGTGTTTAAAAAATAATGTACAACGGCGGGTATTTTTATACCTGCTTCTTTTTGTCCCTACTTCTTTTACAAATTGATTAGTCTGCTACGGTCAACAGTGGCTTTAAAACATTAAGCCGGTACCGCATGATGATCTTATCGCCATAAATAAGATTAATAAATTTTATAGCAGGAGATTGAATAACGTAGCTATATACAAATTTTCCGGGCCTGACGGTTGCAGGAATAATATTAGCCCAAACAGGTTCGGTGGTTTGGAAGGCATTTACTTTTTCTGTTTCTAAAGTATCCTCCTTTGTTGTTACAATGGTACTGTTGGTGCTAAGCTCAAAATAAATAGTGTCGCCTACAGCTGCTTCAACCACGCCTTTCTCTGGTTTGTATCCTGTTATTTGCATTCTAATAAAACCCTGTTGTTTAAATGGCGATGCGTTGTATTCATTTAGAGCAGGTGGTTCGTTTAATAAAGCCCATTGTAGATCTTCGGGATAATGATCGTTTATGAATTGCTTTGGCGGAGTGAGAAAGTAGGTTTCGTTTACCTGCTGTACAAACTCGTTTGAGGTATAAGTTATGAAACCACTGGCCCAGGTTACATCCAGCAAGTGCCAGGAACTGTCGAGGTATACGGCATTCCAGGTATGGTTGGATCGGAAGTTTTTTCCTCCCCTGTTTATGCCTACCCGGCTGTAACCGGTTACCACTCTTGCAGGTACACCATTTATTTCGCACAGTGTTTTAAACAACCTGGCATACCCATCGCAGTAGGCCTCTTTGCGCCTGATAACAAGGTCTGCTACTCTCTCATCCAAAGGTTTTAAAAGTATAGCAGTGTCACTTGGGTCTTCAACCTGGTACCTGGAACTTGCTTTTAAATTAGGAGAGCGATTGTACCAGGGCCGGATTTGATAAGATATATTTGAAGTGATCCACCTGAAAATTGCAGAAACCTTTTCCTTATCATTCTTGCAAACGGCACCTATTTTATTTGCCAATGCTTGTGCTTCATCTGCTTCAATATGTTCAACCTCCCGATAGCTAAATACTGGCTGTCCAAAATTGCTTATGGCTACGCAAACAAAACATATGGTGAGCATCAACCTCATTATACCTTTTAAAGCCTGACATTTTTTGAAAGATGTTGCAAATTCGGGTCTATTAAATTAAGATTTTTTGGTTTAACAATCATCATAATGAATTGCTGTACCTGGATTATAGAATTGAAGGAAAATAAAAAATGACCACAGTGGGCCATCTCTTATTTGGAGCAGTTGAACAGTATTTATGGCTTCAATACCACTTTTACACAGCCATCTTCTTTCTTATTAAAAATCTCATAACCATGTGCCGCTTCACTTAAAGGCATACGATGCGTTATGATATCGTCTGCTGTTATCTTTCCTTCTTCCACCCATTTTTCCAATTCATCAATATAGACATGAGCCGGTGCCTGCCCCGCATGAATGGATATTCCTTTATCAAATATTTGGTGCAGCGGAAAATTATCGTAAGGGTAACCGTACACGCCCAGTATAGAAACATGCCCGCCACGTCGTACTGCAGACAGGCACATACGCAAGGCATTAATGGTTCCTTTTTCAAAACGTATCACAGTTGCCACCTTATCCAGAAATGACCGATCTGCTTCCATGCCTACTGCGTCAACCACCACATCAGCTCCTCTGCCCTGTGTCATATCCCGCAACATTTTTATGGCATCGGTTCCGTCGCCCTTTATATGTATCACATCTGCCTTAGCTGCTTTTACCGCCATATTAAGCCGGTACTGTTCGATATCCAAACCAATAACCTGTTTGGCACCTTTTAGCCAGGCAACTTTCATTGCCATTAATCCTACGGGGCCGCATCCGAAAACAGCTACCGTTTCACCCCCCTTCATATTAGCCCACTCAATGCCAGTGTAACCGGTAGGTAAAATATCTGTAAGAAATAATACCTGTTCGTCGGTTAACGAATCTGGTACTTTCCGGGGCCCAAAATCTGCAAAGGGTACCCTGACATATTCGGCCTGCCCACCATCATACCCACCATATAAATCTGTGTAACCAAAAAGTCCGCCACCTTTTTCAGTCATCATTCCCCCTTCGGGGCCATAGTTTTCTATGTTTGAATTTTCGCAATGACCGGGTAATTCGTGATTACAAAAAAAGCAATGGCCGCATGCAACGGGGAAAGGCACCACAACACGATCGCCTTTTTTAAGATTTGAAACATCGCTACCAACTTCTTCAACTATACCCATAAACTCATGGCCTAAAATCATATTTCGCGGTTGTGGAAACATGCCATTATATATGTGCAGGTCGGAGCCGCAAATTGCAGTAGCCGTAACACGAATAATGGCATCCTTACTTTCTTTGATCTGTGGATCAGGAACATTGTCTACTCTTACATCTTTTGGATTATGAAATACAAGTGCTTTCATCTTTAAATAAAATTTTAAGTGATAAAATATTTTCTTTTGAAGCAAAGGATTTGAACCGACAGCTATACTGTCTCAGGTTTTATTTTTGAATAAAACCATACCATAATATGTGAGGAAAATAATATAGAGAAGCAGGCACCAATTGCACTTAAGGAGAAATACTACAGTAAAAGAAGAAACCTTTTAAATGAAATTGTAGTCGATGAAACTAGCCTGCTAAAATGGGCGTACGCTGTTTGCTTTCAGCTACCCATACAGACACAGACCCTGCCTCGCAGAAAAATTCTGCTTCTCCATTCTCATCAATAATAACCCTCTTCATTATTTTATTGAGGGTGTCTTTGAAACTTTTGCCTTTATGTTGCAGGCCTACGAACATTTTTTTATTGCCTTTATCCCCGTTGGAAAGAAGCACGGCACATCCGCTACCCGGCATTTCTTCATCACCTTCGCGTGTCCAGCCTATACAATTTGGATGATCCAAATAATCATGCTGAATACCGTAGGCTACATCTTTTCGCAAAGTGATCATTTCAGGAAGGCACTTAATTTTGGGTAAAAAAATGGTATAATCTTTTCCATCACCGCCTTTATCGGTGTATTCGGCGCCATATAAATCCGGGTAAAAAATACATGGGTAACCTTTTTCGCGTAACAGGATAAGTGCATAGGCTAATGGTTTAAACCATGGATCTACAGGTGCTTCTAAAGACTGTAATGGTTGTGTATCGTGGTTATCTGTAACCGTTACTGCAAGTTGAGGAATGCTACTGATAAGGCTGTTATCAAAAATTTTACTAAGGTCGAAGTCTTTGCCACTTCTAGCTGCGGTATGCAGGTTGTGGTGTAAAGCAGCATCAAAAATTGACATTTTTCCCTCGGTGGCTTCAATATATTTTTCAAGTAATGGCAATTCCCCTGGAGCCCAGTATTCGCCAACGGCAAATAATTCTTTACCAGTTTCTGCCCTCATATATTCAAGCCATTCGTTGTAAAATGCGGGAGTAATGTGCTTAACAGCATCAAGCCTAAAACCATCGATACCTGTGGTTTTGTAAAACCACAGACCCCATTTCTTCAACTCTTCGCGAACAGCCGGATTGCGAAACTCAATATCTGAGTACATGAGGTAGTCATAATTACCTTTCTCATCTGAAACCATTTCTTCAAAGTCGTGGCCATGATCATTTAAAATATTAAAAACACCTGTTTCACCAGTTTTATTATCATAGTCTACTCCTGAAAAGCAGGTATGATCCCAAACAAAATTTGAATACTTACCCTTACGGGCCGGAAAGGTGAATTTGGTAAAAGCCTCTATGTCATAAGGTTCACTTATAGGTTGGTTTCTATTTTCAGGATCCATTTTTACCACCTTAACCAGTTCTGTTTCATCGCCCCCACCCATGTGGTTTACTACAATGTCGGCATAGGCGTGGATGTTGTGTTTGTGCAGCTCTTTTACCGCGTTAATGTATTGTTGCTTAGTACCATATTTTGTAGCTACCGATCCTTTTTGATCAAATTCTCCAAGGTCATACAGGTCATACACATCGTAGCCCACCGTATCTTTTCCTACAGTTCCTTTATAAGCGGGGGGCAACCATACTGCAGTAATACCAAGTTTTGCTAAGTTCGCTGCATCATCCTTTACCTTCTTCCACAAACTTTCATCACCAGGATAATACCAGTGAAAGTATTGGATCATAGTTCCATTTTGCATAATATTTTTAAAACCACCTGGTTTATGATAAGTGGTTTTAAATCAATATATAAAAACTATGCTAATAGTTAATTACTGTATTTTTTGTGGAAAATGTTTTATTAAATTGCCCGGCAACAGCAAAATTGTTTGACCAAATTATTTTTACTGTGGAAGAAAATGCAAGCGATTGATATTATTCTACAATGCGAAGTTTAGCATAATTGAGCATTATTTTCTTTTCGCCATTATTTTGAAATACTACGGTTGCAACCGGGTTATGAGCAGACCCTTCCATTTTAGTAACATCTCCGAAACCAAATTTTAGATGTTCTACTTTTTGACCAACCTGCAGCCCGCTTGTATCACTTGGCGCAAAATCTGCTGCCGGTTTATGCTCAACAACCTTTGGAGTAGGTGGCGGGGCGGGCATGTAAGATGGTTTGCTTTCTTTTCGAGATGGGGGAGGTCCATATTTTTCGGCTACCTGTGCACTGTTACTTTTCCATCCATAACCTCCACCGCTCATGCGGTCAAAGGCTGATGTGCCGCCAAAGTCGTTATGGCCCTGGTTGCGGGCGCCACCTCCGGCATAACTGCGATCTATATATTTTTCGGGCATTTCTTCAATAAACCTGCTTGGCTCATTTTGTACCAACTGACCAAAACGGTAGCGGGTATTTGCATACGTGAGCCATAAATGTTTTTTGGCCCTGGTTACGGCTACATAAAACAACCGGCGTTCTTCCTCCAGCTCTTCCCTGGTATTTATAGCCATGGAGTTTGGAAACAATGTTTCTTCAATACCGCCTACAAATACACAGGAAAACTCCAGGCCTTTTGCAGCATGTATCGTCATCAGTTTTACTACATCGCTGTTTTCCTTGTCTTCATCGGCATCTGTTAGCAATGTAATTTGTTGCAAATAACTGCCCAGCGATTTATCGCCCAACTCACCGTCATCATTACTTGGGCTTTCGGTCCATTCTTTTATTGAGTTTAATAACTCCTGGATATTCTCGTAACGGGCAAGGCCTTCAGTAGTTTTATCGTTAAAAAGATCTTTGACTATACCGGTATGCTTACCAACCTGCACGGCAACGTCTGCTGCGTTTTTTGTGGTAAGCATGCTGCGGAAATACTGTATCATGGTTACAAAGTTTTGAATGGCTTCTAATGTGCCACCCTTAAAACCAAACTCTGCGGCCCGTGTTAATATTTGAAACATTGGTGTGTTATGCTCGTTGGCATAAATCACACATTTTTCAACACTTGTTTTGCCAATGCCTCTTATAGGGTAATTGATAATCCGCTTTAATGCTTCCTCGTCCTGGCTGTTTACAATAACACGTAAATAAGCAAGGATGTCTTTAATTTCTTTACGCTGATAAAAGCTTACACCTCCGTAAATTCGATAGGGTATGCCCATACGCCGGAGGCTTTCTTCAAAAGACCGGCTTTGCGCATTCGTGCGATATAAAATGGCAAACTCCCGGTTATAAAAATGATTGCGCAGCTTTTGTTCCTGTATGCTATCGGCTACAAATTTTCCTTCATCGTTATCCGTCATGGTTCGCACCAACCTGATCTTTTCTCCCTCCTGGTTTTCGGTCCAGAGGTTTTTAGGTATCTGTCCTTTGTTATTTTTTATAACCTCGTTAGCAACATTTAAGATTGATTGGGTACTGCGGTAATTCTGTTCAAGCTTTACCACTTTTACATCTTCATAGTCTTTTTGAAACTGCAAAATGTTTTCGATGGTTGCTCCGCGAAAACTATAAATGCTTTGTGCATCATCGCCCACCACTGCAATGTTCTCGTGCACGGCTGCTAACAGCTTGATGATCTGGTACTGCACCCCATTGGTATCCTGGTACTCATCAATCATGATGTATTTAAACTTGTGCTGGTACTTATACAACACCTCAGGAAAGTCGCGAAGCAACTCATACATTTTAAATAACAGATCATCAAAATCCATGGCACCGTTTTTAAAACAACGGGCAGCATAACTTTTATAAATCTGGCCAATCATAGGGCGATTGGCACGCATATCTTCTTGTGTTATATAATAATCATGCTCATAATCGGCCGGGCCTACCAGGGCATTTTTAGCTGATGAAATTCGGTTGTGAACCACGCTTGGTTTGTAGTGCTTGTCATCCAAATTCATCTCCTTCACCACTGTTTTTATAACATTGCGGCTGTCATCGGTATCGTAAATGGTAAAGTTGTTTGGGTAACCTATGCGGTGCGCCTCGGCCCGTAAAATGCGTGCAAATACGCTGTGAAAAGTACCTATGTATAAATTACGGGCTTCAGAATTTCCGAGTATTTTTTCAACTCTTTCCTTCATTTCGGCAGCCGCCTTATTGGTAAACGTTAGCGCCAAAATATTAAATGCATCTACATTATGAACCGACATTAGGTGTGCAATCCGGGTAGTAAGCACCTTTGTTTTTCCACTTCCGGCACCGGCAACAATTATAATGGGACCATCCTTATGCAATACCGCCTCCCGTTGCATTTCATTCAATTCACTTAAATAATTAGCCATGTGGCGAAGGTACGAACGGGGAGGTCGAAAATTTGGGGGGTGTATAAATTGGTGGAGGGGTATGGAAAAGCAGACTAGGTTTAATTGCAAAAACTTCGTTATGGGTTTCAAACCATCCGGAGACGGGGTTCATTAAATTTTGTAAAATGAATAGAAATTTTTTTAATAAGGTTGTATCAAAACCTCGCTGGGAATATTCAATTTTTCATGAAGTTGCCTAACCATTTCCAGAGTTAGTTTTCGCTTTTTATTTAAAATTTCACTGGCCCTGCTTTTCAATCCGACAATTCTTGCCAAATCGACCTGGTTATATTCCATTTGTTCCATTCTAAATTTTATAGCTTCAATAGGGTCTGGCAATCCTATTGGGAAATAATCCTCTTCATACTTATCAATCAATATGCTTAAGATATCAAGTTCGTCACCCTCCGGTGTCTGTTTTTTTGCATCAAAAATCTCTTCAAGGCGGGCTAAAGCCTCGCTATAATCTTTTTTCGTTTTTATTGCTTTTAATGTCATGGTAATTAAATTTTTGTCGCATCAATTTTATTATACTCTGGGTGAGTTCCAACAAATCTTATCCAAACAATCTGATAGTCATAGTTAATTTTTACAATCAGGCGATAGTTGTTTCCTTTAATGTTAAAAACTACCCGATTATTAGAAAGGAAACTCGCAGTAGGATAGCCCTTTTTTATTTGCACACTGTTTTTCCATTCTGCTCTGTTTGTTTCCTGGTACCAGGCTTTCAATTGCTGTTCACAATCGGAATGCTTTTGCCAGAATTCTCTGAGTATTTTTTTTGAGATTATTCTCAAGCCTGTTGTTTTAATGAAGATACTATAAGTTCCCGTAATGGGATATGTAACAAGGGGATGATTTTTAAACTTCAAGCCCTCGACCCCTATTTCTTAAAACCTCCTCGCCAAAACAATGCTGTTTTTATAGCTTTTTCTTTTTCCATTCAGGTTAAAGACTTCAGTATACACAACATAAGACCCGATAGGTAGTTTGCCTTGTTTATCGTCCAAACCATCCCATATAAAATTACCCTGCAAAGCAAGAGTAGCGTTCTTAGCCAGGCTTCTAACCACTCGTCCCGATGCATCGAAAATGGTAATGTTGGCTACATATCCCAATTCGGTCATTTGATAAGTAAGTTTGGTAAAATCATCTGTGCCATCATTGTCGGGCGAAAATATTTTGGGTGTAAGCGTAATCATTCCCTGTACCTGTGCATCCAACCTGAACTGACTATTTTGGTAGGTTGGTGTAGCAAATCCTGCGGTAGAGGCTGCTGAATGCCAGTTGTCTTTGTTCTGGGTGGGCTTGTTATAATCAATGCGCTCAAGCGATATTCCTTCTTCATTATCTATTAAAGCAAAGTGCCATTTTGCATCATATGCCAGTTGGTCCGTTATATTTCCCTGTGCATTTAATAACACAACTACCCCTTTGTCGTCGGGGAAAGAAGGCATAGAGGAAACATTGATAAAATGCCCGGGATTTTTGGCTATATACGCTTTCTTAATCAGTGTTTCATCTTCAGAGATCACATAATACTCTCCGGGAAATACCAGGAGGTTTTCCGTGGTTAATTGCTTAGGTGTACCCAACTGACCGGTTGTTGAAGAACGATTGGTGATGTACAAATCTTTTGCATCGATGATTTTATTGCTGCGGTTATATATCTCCACAAAATCTACGGAGGTTGGAGCTGGATTAAAAAGAATTTCATTAATGACGATGTCAAGGGAATCAACAGTTTCAGATAGCCCAACATTAACTGTATTTAATGCTCCGATAGTATTGCCACTGCAATCTGTAATGTTAGCTACAGCCACCGAATACACTTTGCCTTTTACCAAAGCAGTACTTAAAACCAATTGAACCTGGTTGTATAATGGTGCTACAGGCAAGGCACCAGTCGGTTTATTTATGCCATCGCTTATGGTATAGTTGGTTGTAGCTGATGACTTGACTATATCTACCGGCTCATTAAAAGTTAGCAGCAAATGTGTAGCATCCGTTGCAACTGCCTTCAGCAATATCGGGGCGGTTTTATCAGCATTACTTCCATCAACTGAATTTTTACTCCCTGGAGTACCCCCTTTTACATCTGTGCTTGCTTTCCAGTTATCCATGCCGCTACAGGGGTTTTTGGTGTCAACCATTTCAAGGGTCCACCCACCATTACTTTTAACGGCGTTCTGGTACCACGCTACGTTGTAATCCACTGAATGAATAGGTGTATTGTCTTTGCTATACAAGGTTAAAGCTGTACCGGTGTTGTCAAGAGATGGAAAAGATGAGATGCCTATGACACGTCCAAAGCCGGTAAAAAGTGGAGCGCTGCTGGTACCTGTGAGGACTAAGAAACTATCTGCTTGCAAAATGTACGATGGAAATAAGCCACTGGCTGAAGAGGTACTTTCAATGCGCCAGCCCTGCAGGTTTATAGGCTGAGAAGAAGTATTTTTTATTTCGATGAATTCTGCATTGGGTAACTGCACTACAGGTGTTGGGTCGGCAAGAATTTCATCAATCACCACATCAAAACGTTGCGGAACAAAATAGTTGAAGGTTTTGGTTCCATTGGTAATAGCATTACCTGATAAATCTTTTACGCCATTAATGGTAAGCGTATTGGGAACATTATTGGTAAAGCTGTTTGAAAAAGTAAGTTGAACCAAGGCAGCATTTACAGCATCTTTTGTAGCACTTACAGGATTACCTAACGAGTTGTTTGCAGTATAGTTGGCAACTGTTTCTGCCGTTGTTTTATCCACTGCCTCATTAAAAATAATTTCAAGAGTTTTTGGTGATGTTGCTGTTACCGATGAAATGGCAGGTGGGGTAATATCAGGTGTAAATGGCCTTACCTCAATATCGTCGAAATAGTGACGCTGAAAAAAGCTGGCGGTACTTTGCTTTACATAAAAACCAAAAAAAGTTGAAGTAGTATAAGTAGCATCAGTAACAGTTCCTTCGTTAAAATAGTTATTACCGGTAGCTGTTACATCTCTGTACAATGTAAAAACATTAGCAGCACTACGCGTAATCTTAATTCTTAAATTGTTATTACTGGCATTGGTAACCGCATTAATGCCATCAATTATTTTTACCGCAGCTACAGCATCCTTACGGTATAAACTTATTTCATCATCCGTATTACCTATCCTAACAAAGTACCCAGTAAGGCCGGCATTGGTAAGATTGCTTTGAGAAGCAGTTAAATAAACATCAGTATAATTGGTAGATGATGTATTGAAAGTAAGATTTACCGTAAACTCCCATTGAGCCTGCAATGCAAGGGTGCTTGGGGTGCTTAAATAAAAGCTGCTGTTGGCAACTGTATTGTTGCTTTGTAACTGCAGATTGGAATTAACAATCCAATCGGCGGTGTTACCCTGCCAGGCCGGATTTGTTGTAAAATTTCCATCATCAAAGCTTTCTTTAAACTGTGCAAACCCTGTTGCTGATAGAAATAAAAGTGTAGCAGTAAAAATAAAACCAAGTGATCTTGTCATGGGGTGAGCCTAATGTTAGAAATTACCAGCATAATAGTGCCGTGCCGAAATTTACTATTTTACCATTACAGCCAACTTTAAAATTTTTTAAATCACAATATTTTTATATTATTTTCGCAGCAAATGAACATATCTACTTCTTTTACAAAACGCATTAAGAAACAGTTTCCTTGATAGGGAAGTTGCCGGCGTTTGTATTAGTGCAAATATTGTAGGCCTTCCCCACCGGAAGGCTTTTTTTATGTCCATTAATAAAATCGTGTATTCAATTTTTAAACTTAAATAACACTTAAAAATAACAAAATGAAAGTTGCAGTAGTGGGAGCCACCGGGTTGGTAGGAACCAAAATGTTACAAATTTTAGCCGAGAGAAATTTTCCGGTAACAGAATTGATACCGGTAGCCTCAGCCAAATCTGTAGGTAAGGAAGTAACATATAAAGGCGTTAAGTATAAGGTAGTTGGTATGGAAGATGCCATTGCAGCAAAACCTGCAGTTGCATTATTTTCGGCTGGTGGCAGTACCTCAACCGAGTGGGCACCAAAGTTTGCTGAAGCAGGTATTACTGTAATAGATAACTCCAGTGCCTGGAGAATGGACCCCACCAAAAAATTAGTGGTACCTGAAATTAATGCCGATGCCCTAACCAAAGAAGACAAGATCATAGCAAACCCAAATTGCTCTACCATTCAAATGGTGGTGGCACTGGACCCTTTGCATAGAAAATATGGTATTAAAAGAATTGTGGTGAGTACCTACCAAAGTGTTACCGGCACAGGTGTTAAAGCTGTTGATCAATTACAAAATGAGCGGAAGGGTATAGAAGGTGAAATGGCCTACAAGTATACTATAGACATGAATGTGATACCCCAGATAGACGTGTTTTTAGATAATGGTTATACGAAAGAAGAAATGAAAATGGTGAATGAGACCCGCAAGATTATGCGTGATGAAAGCATACGGGTGACCTCAACAACTGTACGTATACCTGTTATGGGCGGCCACAGCGAAAGTGTAAATGTTGAGTTTGAAAAAGATTTTGACCTGGATGAAGTAAAGCAACTATTAAGTACTTCGCCGGGAGTAACGGTACAAGACAATCCTGAAAAACAAATTTATCCAATGCCACTATGGGCACACGAGAAAGATGATGTTTTTGTAGGAAGGTTACGCCGCGATGAAAGCCAGCCCAATACCCTAAACATGTGGATAGTTAGTGATAACCTGCGTAAGGGAGCTGCAACCAATGCTGTGCAAATTGCAGAGTATTTGGTAGCACAAGGTTTGGTATAAAGTCAATGGGTCAATGGTCACTAAGTCATTGGTCATTCAATGTCGTTTACTCAGGCATGATGAACTTCCACGCAAAGACTCAAAGAAAAATAACGCTAAGGTGCAAAAGAAGAAAAGGTTTGACTTTGCGGCTTTGCTCCTTTTCTACTTTGCGTGAAATTTTCTTAAATAAACGACATTGAATGGTCAAGGTCAATAGTTGATAATTTATGGTGCATGAGTGTTGTGATTTGTACTAACAAAAGAACACGGATAATCTGATATGAAACAGATGTATATACTATCCGTTTCATCTGTGTTATCCGTGTTCTATTGCTTCATTATTAAGCCTTTTTTCTGTACGGAAAATGTTTGGCAAAATTTCCGGTGATGCGTTCCACTACTTCATTGGCCGGGGAATTAAAGTCACTGTCTCTTTTATAGGAATCATTCCAAAGTGTTTCGCCATTACTTACCAAACTACAGGTAGCTATAATATCAGCCGTTTTATTTAAAGAAGGTGTGACCACCTGCCCCCTGTTAAGTATGGCATCAGCAATTTTTTTACCTACAAAAATTCCGGCGGAGGCAAGATCGCTCATGTACCGTTCTTTTTGAATTGTCATTCTTACAACTGCATCTACACCCAAAATTTTAGCAAGTTCAACATCATCTTTCTCCCACGACTGGCGAATCGAAATGGCATTTTTATCAAGCAAAGCAAGTGTGTTAGTACAGGGTTGAATATTTACGTTCAGTGAATATTTGCCAACATTTCCTTTGTTCAACAGGTTATTAAAAAGTGCTTCCTGAAAAAGTTTACTTTCTTTTTCTTCCATTAACTTAATGTCGGGTATTGATAAATTTTTTGGCTGGTTACCGGTCAGTACCATTTTAGGAGGCAGTACTGCTATGTTTTTATGCCTGCTTGTTTTAGCATCAAACGAGTTTGAAGTGTAGTAACGATGGCATGAACTGAAAATGATTAAGGCAAGGGTTGCAAGGGTAAATATTCGTTTCATATTTGGTTTGTTTTGATCCGGTTAAGACAAAGCAAATGCCAGATATTATTCGAATAGTCACCTAATATTTAAACGTAACCTATTCTTCAATTGAGCGGTTTAAAAATTGGATGAGTGGTTGTATGGCCTCAAAGCGGGCCATTAGTTTATTTATCAGGTCTTTGCCGGTTAGTTCAGCATCACTAATTGGCTGTAAGGCAACAAAGCTTTTTAGTTTTAAGTATTTTATTGCAGGGTTTTCCTTTTCATATCCTTTCGGTTCTCTGCTTAAAGTGTGGTCCTTTATATTAAGATCGCTATACAAATCTTTGAATGATTTTTTTGAGATGATCTTTTGAAACTCATCCCAACAATAATCTATCTCCTGGCGCACCTTAGCCAGATGAGGGGCCTCGGGCATCCACAATCCGCCACCGGCAAAGCTGTTATTACCCGGCTCCAGGTGAAAGTAATAACCGGCGGTGTTCGACTTTTTACCTCCGCGATTTAAATAGGTAGCCATATTAATTTTAAAGGGCGATTTGTTTTTACTAAAGCGTACATCCCTGTTTTGCCTGAACACACAATCCTTTGGTAAGAGCAAAGCAATGTCTGCATCTTTTTTTCCCAGCCTGTTAATAAGGTCGGCAACCAGTTGAAGCAGATCCTGTTTTGCATTATCAAACCTGCTACGGTTGGTATCGAACCACGCTTTATTGTTGTTATCTTTTAATTCTAATAAAAATTGTAAAATATCGGGTTGAAGCATGTAATTGTGATTTTTTAAAAGTCTTTAAGGGGGTCAATGGCTAACCCCGAGGTAAGCAAATCAAGTAATCATTCGCTTACAAGTTTTATAAAATCTTTTTCGCTGATGATCTTAATAGTATTAATTTTTTTTGCTTTCTCAAGTTTGCTGCCGGCATCTTCGCCAACCACCAGGTAGTTTAATTTGCTGCTCACACTACCTGAAAGTTTGCCTCCATGTTGTTCAACCAATTCTTCGGCTTCACTTCTCTTTAGCTCACTCAACGAGCCCGTAAATAAAAAGGTTTGTCCTTCAAGCCCGCCTTTCTCAACAACTGATTTTTTTGTATTGTTCATTTGTACACCCAATCTTTCCAGTTGATGTAGCATTTCAATGTTTTGCTCGTTCTTAAAAAACTGGGTAATACTGCCGGCAACTTTAATTCCTATGTCTTCCAGTTGTTGCAATGCTTCCTCTGTATATTCTTTTAAATCCAGCAGATGGTTTACTTTATTGGAGAGTACCTTAGCAGTGGTCTCGCCTACAAAACGAATACCCAGGGCAAAGATGAGCCGGTGCAGTGGCTGTTGTTTGGAAGCCTCGATGGCTGCCTGCAAATTGTCAATAGACTTTTTACCAAAACCGCCCAACCGGGCAATTGCTTCAAAGTCTAATGTATAAATTCCCGGGATGTCTTTCAATAAGCCTAACTCGTAAAATTTCCGAACATTCGCTTCGCCAAAGCTTTTAATGTCCATGGCATCTTTGCTAACAAAGTGGATCATTTTTTCAACCACTTGCGCCGGGCATTCAATATTGATACAACGCCAAACGGCTTCACCTTCTTCTTTAAAAAGCTTGCTGTTACACACAGGGCATTCTGTAGGAAATTTGATGGGAGTTTCGCTACCATCTCTCAACTCGCTTAATGACTTTACTATGTAGGGAATAACATCACCTGCCCTTTCTACCAGTACCGTATCGCCTATCATCAAATCTTTCTCCTTAATAATGTCTTCATTAAAAAGTGAGATGGAGCCAACAGTTACACCGCCAATTAATACGGGCTCTATCTTAGCCACAGGTGTTACTGCACCTGTTCTACCAACCTGGAACTCTAACGTTCGCAACTTACTGGTGGCTTGTCGTGCTTTAAATTTAAAGGCAATGGCCCAGCGGGGATGGTGTGTAGTCATACCCATTTTATCCTGTAGATCCAGTTGGTTTACTTTTATTACCATACCATCAATTTCGTAGGGCAGGGTATCGCGTAGCGCCTCGTAATCGTTTACATGACTGATGGCAGCTTCTATACCTTTAACCACCATCATTTCTTTTACCGGGCTTCTAAAACCAAGGTCCCAAAGCATATTTAATGTGCCCGAATGGGTATCAAGGCTTTTGTGTTGGTCGCCATTTTTGGTGTCTATATGATAACTAACGTTGTAGAGAAATGCTTCCAGGTTACGGCGGGCAACATCTTTAGGATCCTTCATGCGTAAGCTGCCAGAAGCAGCATTGCGTGGATTTGCCAGGGGTGGTAAATTTTGTTCAGCAAGGTTGTCGTTATATTTTTTAAAGGATTTTTTCGACATCATTACTTCGCCTCTTATTTCAATCTGCTGCACATTGTATTTTGAAAACTCAGCCCCCAGTGGAATGCTTTTTATTTGCTTTATATTGGTGGTTATGTCATCTCCTTCAACCCCATCACCTCGTGTAGCACCCCTTACCAGGCAATCATTTTCGTAGATAAGAGAAATGCTGGCACCATCAAATTTTGGTTCAATACAATATTCAACCTGCGGCAAACCTGTCAATTCCCTTGCCTTCCGGTCCCAGTCTAAAAGATCTTCTGCATTGTAACTATTTTCCAGGCTTAACATTGGTACAAGGTGTGCCACTGTATTAAACGAAGGGTTTAAACTGCTGCCCACCCGTTGCGTTGGTGATGTTGAGGTTACAAGTTCAGGATGCGCTGTTTCAATTTTTTCCAATCCTTTATACAACTGGTCATATTCTGTATCAGAGATCAAAGGATCGTTCAAAACATAATAACGGTATTCGTGAAACCGCAAAACCTTCCGGATATCTTCAACAATTTCAAATGTTTTTTCGGTGTGGCTTGATGTTATCAGTTTTTTGGTAAGAGTGCTCAAATCTTTTACCTGCTCAGTAGAATACATACAGTACAATTAGGGCGATAAAGTTAGCTGAAGAATAAAGCTTTTATACAAAGGGCTGATAAGTTAGCAGGAAAAAATGCGCTTCCGATTTAAGGTATTAACATCGAAGGTTATGGCCAATAGTTATTATTCAAAAAATATAGCAACGGCATAAGGTTATCATCTTTTAAATAAGAAAAAAAGAGTGGTAGCATAATAAGTATTGCCTGGGTTTTTAAAACAAAACAGAAGGTGGAAGAGGTGTATTTTATACACATTTAAATAATTTGACTACTTTTCCGCCATATTCAAATTGCTATTACGCCAACCAAACTACTCAACTAACGATTGTATCATGGAATATTTAGTCACCTCTCCTTTAACCAGGCAAAAACGCGGCAGTTTAATTGATGATCCCAGCCAACTGGTTGCCTCGTATCCAGCCATCCCTATAACTGCAGACTGTGTAATCTTTGGTTTTGAAGAAAACCAATTGAAAATTTTATTAATCAGGAGCGACCTTAAACAATATAAAGGAATGTGGTCTTTACTGGGTGATATTGTTTACGCCAACGAAGAATTAGATACTGCTGCATACCGCGTCTTAAGTCAGCGTACAGGTATGGATGATGTTTTTTTAGAGCAGGTAAAAACATTTGGCTGCCCTGACAGGCACCCCGGAGGAAGGGTGATAACTGTTGCTTATGCCTCTTTATTAAACATTCAACACCACCAGTTAAAAATAACAGATAACGAACTTCACTGGCATAACATTGAGCATTTGACCGATATGGCCTTTGATCATAAAGCCATTGTGGATGAATGTTACCGCTGGTTACAAAAACGAATACAGGAACATCC
>JBBQVY010000004.1:0-53288 GCA_038211085.1 Chitinophagales bacterium
AACAAAGCCTAATAGCAGCATTACAGTTGAACGTTTCCGCAAAAGCCGGAACTTGCCCAGGCACAAACCAACAGCACAAGACTGCGCTCCTGCAACTCGCATGTCCTACAACAAGCCGAAAAGATTCTTAATTTTGTATGAAATGTATTTTATGACATCTACTATAAAACAGGAGTTACTTGAAAAAATAGCCGCCACCGACGATGAAAATCTTCTTCAACATATAAAAGAAGAGATAGACTACTTTACAGGTGAAGGAAAAACGCCTGTTCTTAATGAACTTTCTCCTGAAGATCGCGAGGAATTACAACAACTTTTGAAAGAGCCATTTGGACACGAGACAGAATCTTACGATGAATTCAAAATTGCTACGCAAAGATGGCGTACGAAATAATTGCAAAAACACGCTTCAGGAAAAAAGTAATAATGCTTCTTTCTTATCTTGAAAAAGAGTGGGGCAAAGCAGTGGCTGATAATTTGCTTAAAGAAATTGACAGAAGATGTGAAACTTTATCTAAACAACCATTCATAGAAAACCCTGTTGATGAAACTAAAAATGTTAGAAGCATATTGCTTACCAAACATAACAGGGTATACTATCGAATTAGGGAAAACGTGGTAGAGATCATCAACTTATACGATACAAGAATAAATCCAAAGAGAAATATCTATAATAGGTGATTATCAACGTTCATCCAAAGTGTTCCTTCTTTTAAAAAAACCGACGGAGTTGTTCAAGTGTCTTCCGAAGAACCTGTCCCGATAATTTTGGGAATGACCTTGAACACAGGATAAATGGAGGTCTCCGACCTCATGCCTTTGCAACACTTGTACTGCAGGCGGGAAGGCATTAATACCAAAACACCAACAAAGCAAAATAGCAGCACCACAGTTGAACGTTTCCGCAAACGCCGGAACTTGCCAGCACAAACCAACAGCACAAGACTGCGACACCGCAAAATTGACGGGGCAGGCAGCAACGATGCGTCATCTCTATACGAATGCGCGGAACAAAAACAGGTTTCCCCGCCTTTTCAAGGAGGGGACGAATGTTTTTATAACTTGTTATAAAAATATTCAGGGGTGGTTAAACGCTGCATATGAAAAAGCTCATCATCAATAACAAACCCGAACTAAAGCCAATCCGTAAACAGCTCCGCAACCACAGCACCTCTGCCGAAGCCACCCTCTGGACATACATACAAAAAAGTCGGCTCGACAACCGCAAGTTTCGTCGTCAACACAGTATTGGAGATTTCATAGCAGACTTCTATTGTCCTGCGGAGAAGTTAGTTGATAGAACTTGATGGTGAAGATCATTATTGGGAGCCGGGGATAGAGAGAGATAAAGTCAAAGAAAATTATTTAGACAGCATAGGAGTTAGAGTGCTACGTTTTGAAAACAAGTGGGTATTTGAAGATGTTAACTGGGTGCTGGAACAAATTAAAGCGAAGTTTAACCACCCCTGATCTTACGCTGCGCATAAAATCGTCCCCTCCTTAAAAAGGCGGGGAAACCTATATTTGAGACCCAGTTCGTCCAGGATATTTTTAGTGCAAACAAAAGTGAGGAGTTGTTTAATGCTTTCCGAAAGATGACCTCGAACACAGGATAAATAAAGGTCTCCAACCTCATGCCTTTGCAACACTTGTCTCGTAGGCGGGAGGGCACTCAAACCCAAACATCAAAAAGCCAAATAGCAGCGCTACAGATGAACGTACTTCCTCCCATCATTCTTGCCCCACAGGCAGCAACAATATTCGTCTTTCAACAAATTAAAAAAGTAAATTTGCACAAATGAATTTTATGTCTGCGCAATCTTTAGACAATGAGTTTGGTAAGTTTTGGTTAATGCTTTCTCCTGTTGAAAAAGAGTCTCTCCTAACTGTTGCCAGGAACTACGTTCAATTAAAAACTGAAGCAGGAGATATTGATATTGAACAATACAATAAAGAAATAGATGACGCAGTAAGCCGCGTTGAAAATGGCGAATTTTACACACACGAAGAGGTGATAGATATGTCTAAATACTGGTAAAGATGAGAAAAATCAGTTGGGACAAACAAGCAACTATTCAGTTAAGCAAAGCCATTAGTTTCGTCAGAGAAGATTCTCCTCAAAACGCCGATAAAATAAAGAAAGAAATTCTTGGAAGGATAGACAATCTGGTAAATGCTCCTGAAACAAACCCACCTGATAAATACAAAATGAACAACAGTGGTAATTTTCGTGCTTTTGAATTGCATCACTAAAGGATTAGTTATCTTGTAAAAGAAGAAGAAATCATCATTGCACGCATTCGCCACACAAGCATGAAGCCTTTGCTTTATTAACTTCATCCCTCTTCAATAGCTACTAATACCAAAACACCCGCAAAGCCTAATAGCAGCATTACAGTTGAACGTTTCAGCAAACGCCGGAATTTGCCCAGGCACAAACCAATAGCTCATGACTGCGAACCCGCAAAATTGATGGGGCAGGCAGCAACGATACTTCATTTCTATTTAAATGCTTAGCACATAAATCATTTGCTTTGGTAAAGTTGTAATTTCATTGTTCAAAATTTCTAAGTCAAGTCATTATTAAACAGGATAACTATCAATGCTGAAATAGCGCACGGTAAACCTACAATCCGCAACAAAAGATATACGGTGGAAGGGATGCTGTAATACATGGCCGGAGGAGACAGCTTTGATGATTTGCTGAAGGAGTTTCCTGATTTGAAGAAACAAGACTTACAGGCATGCCTTCAATATGCTGTCTTAAATATGAAGCATAAATATGCAGAAATAAAAGCAGCATGAAGTTTTTGTCAGATGCTCAATTACCTCCTTCACTCAAACAACTCTTTATAGGCAACGATACGATTGTATCCACACCCTTGACCTGGAAACGTACTCCGCCCTGTTTGAAAATTCATAAGCCAGGCTCATTTCCTATATGACAAGCCTGTGCCTCTAAATGAAAATATGTTAACTTAGATTCTCTTATGAAATTGGACGACATCATCATATCTGACCCCGAAATCTTAAGTGGCATTCCTGTTTTTAAAGGAACCAGGGTGCCTGTAAAAAACCTGTTCGACTATCTTGAGGCAGGCGATTCTGTTGATGCATTTATTGACGACTTCGATTATATTCCCCGCGAATCTGTGCTTGCAGTATTAAAATTCACCGAACAGATTTTTTCTCAACCTTCCCTTTATGAAAATTTTGCTGGATGAACAATTACCAGTAAAACTGAAGTTCAGGCTTATACCGGAGTTTGAAGTTTCGACTGTAAAAGATGAAAAATGGCTTGGTATAAAAAATGGAGATTTGATTAAGCTAATGTTAAAAGCAGGCTTCGAGGTATTTATTACTAATGACCAAAGTCTTGGATTTCAGCAACAGCATGGGCAATACAAAATTATCTTTATCAATATAAATAAACCTTCAAACCGGTATGAAGATATACTTCCTGTACTTCTCGAAATCAAATCATGGCTGATGAATAAAGAAAGCGATATTGAAGTTATTTTAGTTTCAAAGAACTACCTAATCCATCCGGATGATTTCAATAACCATTAATCTCTCCTTCTTCCAAATTATTCCTATTGCTTAAAAGCAAATACATTGTTCGGGTGCCGTTCATCGAAGATGTTCCCATTGCACAAAAAAGCTAGGAGTTGTTAGGGTGTCTTCCGGCAGGGGCTGAAATGGCCTTGCCTACTCGACTTTCCACAAAAAAAAGTATAGAGAAATAATTATTTCCGATCGCATTTAACGTCATTTCCATTTTTTCCAGGGGCACCCTGTCGGGTAATTCAGAATGACGACACCTTTACTAACAACATCGGCATTAAATTCTTTGACAAATCAAATCAAAAATTATGAATGCAACTCGTTTAATGCCTGCACCACCCTGCTTACCGGTAGTCCCATAACGTTGTAAAAATCCCCGTTAATATGCTTAATGCCAACTACACCTATCCATTCCTGAATGGCGTAAGCACCGGCTTTGTCGTAGGGTTTGTAGTGGTCCACATAATACGTTATCTGGTCAAGGGTTAAATGGTGAAAGGAAACATCTGTTGTTTCAGAAAAGGCAACTTCTTTATTGCCATTAAGAATAACAACGCCGGTTATAACCTGGTGATGATTGCCAGACAAAGCTTGTAATATTTCGATGGCGTGCTGCCTGTCATTTGGTTTACCAATGATTTTGTGGTTTAAAATAACCACCGTATCCGCAGCTAAAACAGGGTGCGTATGCTTTTTGGATTGAGACAGATTTTCTTTAACCGCAAGTGCTTTTTGCCGGGCTATATGTATAGGAACGTTTTCTATTAATAAATCAGCAGGATAGCTTTCATCCGTTTCATGTACTATAATTTCGAACGAAACATTTGCCCATTCCAACAACTGCTTGCGCCGTGGAGATTGAGAAGCAAGGATTATTTTTTGCATGTCGCAAACTTAATGCTTGGTAATGATAGCCTGTGGGCTGCTCTTATAAAAGTTTAAGCTTTTCGACGATAAAATATGAAATGGTATGCGGCAATTCATTATCACTGAAGGTGAGGTTTAAACGGTTTAGGCAAGAGAAAAACTATAAATTACTCTTATGGAGGTCGCTACTAGAGAATCAAAATCTACAAGTAAATACGAAAGAAGATCATAGACAAAATACCAGTGAACATCACCAGTTTTATTAACGAGCTTAGGCTGTGAAAATCAGCACTACTTTTTGCCTGGAACAGATTTTTAAACACGTAAAACAAGGGTATGACCGTAAATAAAATACAATAGGCAGCACTCCACCACCATTTAAACTGCAACACATATACCTGTACAATCGCAAGGGCTGTTATCAATACAATCAGCCATACGGCAATAAAAACTTTACTTGCATTTAAGCCCCATGCAATAGGCATGGTATGGCAACCATATTGGCGGTCGCCATCTATGTCTTCTATATCTTTTACTACTTCGCGTATCAGTGAAATAATGAATGCAAAACCGGCATACAATAAGGTTATGCGGGTAATTTTTTGGGTGTAGGTTTCTATGGCGGCAGAATGTACCAGGTTACTAAACTCACACCAGGTAACTACCAAAATTACCCATGCAGTCAATAGCGAAATAAGCACATTGCCTGCAAGTAATTTCTTCTTAAGCGAAATAGAATAAATAAAAAGCAACAACACACACACAATGTTTGCAAAACCTAAGAACCTTGAATTTGTAAACCAATCAATAACAAAGCCCAGGATTATGCCAATGCCACTTAAGATTAAATGCCACATAATAACCCATCGGCGACTAATAATCTTTTCAACTACCAGTTTTTCAGGTTTATTTATTTGGTCAATATTAAGGTCAAAGTAATCGTTGATAATGTATCCTGCCGCTGCAATAAGTACAGAAGAAACAACGAGGAAGAAAAAATAAATACCATGAATATTGGCAACTACCCCCGATGAACTAAGTATAGGATGAATGATTGCAAACACAAACAATAGTTGCGTGATGGCTATAAAAACCAGGTTAGGCCAACGAACCAGTCGCAAGAAAGCAAGGAGTAGTTTCAAGTATTTTTTATATGTATAGAAAAATCAGGGTAAAGCTAATAGAATTTACATAGACCTGATATGTGTATCATCAGACCAATTGCCCCTGACTTTCATAACCTTTTCAATAACATCACGGCCGCATCCAAAACCACCGTCAAGGTGAGATATGTATTTGGATATGGACCTGATTTCCTGAACAGCATCCCTGGGGCAACATGGCAACACAACTTTACACATGACCTCTACATCAGGTATATCATCACCCATATATAAAACCTCACCCCAGTTTAGGTTGTTTTGGTTTAAAAATGCAGATAACACTTCCACTTTATCTTTTACCTGCATGTATACTTCGGTAACACCTAATTTAAGCAACCGGTCTTTTACTTCAGGGGAGTTTCCACCAGATATAATAACGACTTTATAGCCTTTTTTAACTGCAAGCTGCAAACCATAACCATCCTTAATGTTCATCCTACGGGCCATAAGGCCATCGGGTAGAATTAACAATGTTCCGTCGGTAAGCACTCCATCAACATCAAATACCAGCGTTGTAATGGGTTTAAACAGTTCAAGAACATTCATGAGGTAAAGGAAAAATTAAAAGTAAAAGCAGCAGAAAGGTGTGTTGTGCTATAAGTTGTATTGATTGAACCTTAGCGTTAGGCTTATTTCTGGTTGTCCCTCCACTCATACACCCAGGAGCTTTGTATCATTTCAAGATGGCCTTCACTACTTTCTTCGCGTTTGCCTTCAAAACGGGGTATTTGTAAAACCCACTCTAACAAATCAGTAAAACGGAGGCGGTAAATTTTACTTTCAGTAAAATCATCACCAAATTTTTCATACAATTTCATGGCGATATCTTCATAATCATTCCATTTAATGGGCGGTTCAAACTGAGCCATATGCTGTAATTTATTGGTATTTAAAATGGAAAATTATTCACCTAAAAACTGGGTTTGGTCTGGCAGGGTTACTTCTACTACACCATCATTATCGAGCAAAACACACTGACAACCAAGGCGGGAATTGATGCGGGGATTAACTGCCCGGTCAATGAAATCTTCTTCCTTGTCACTCAATTCTTCTAAAAACTCATCTCCATTATTAACGTATAAATGGCAGGTGCTGCAAGCGCAAACACCTCCACAATTATGGTGTAAATTGATGTTATTCTTTAGTGCTACTTCCAAAATACTCTGGTCGTCTTCAATATTTGTTAGTGTTATGGGCTCCCTACCCTTCTCTTCAAACCTAAATTTTATAGTGTACATGTTCTGCTAAAAATTGAAAGTGCAAAAGTATTAGAAATACACTTTGTACAGGCCATCAATTTAAAAGATGCCCTATTAAAAGGGATCAAAGCCCAGAATTTCCCTAAATAGAAAGGCTACATGTAATTGAATAATGAAGGAAGTTTGAAGGACAACACCTATGCAAAACACCCCGGTTTTACTAATATCTAAAATGTACCGAGTGGGTTTTTTCTCTTATGATTGATGATGCTTTCGGATAATTTAAGGTAGAGATTTCGTAATGAGGGATAACGGTTTAGCAATTGCAAATGTTTATCTACAGTTGAAATGTCTCCCCTTTCGGCCGGGCCGGTTTGTAATTGGGCAGCAGGCATAGAGCCTAAGTTTTCTACGGTTTGATAAATGAGTGGCATCAACAATGAAAAATCGATTCCTTCTTTTAAACAAAAATCTTCGGTTAAAGCCATAAGATGATTGGTAAAATTATTTACGATTACTGCAGCTACGTGGGTGTTCAATCGCTGCTGGTCATTAGCATTTATTACTCCATCGGCCCAGGTGTTGGTAAACTGTTTGATGGCGTCCTTTACCGCTTCAGTGTTGCCGTCGATCACAACAGGTATTTCAGGCACCGGCTGCAAATGCTTATTTAAAGTTTGCAATGGATATACCACACCATATTGGTTTGAAAAATTTTTTAAAACGTCTTTACTCACCGAACCCGCAGTATGTAATACAATACCCTTTAATTCAGGTAACTGTGCTGCAGCCATACTAATATTTGTATCGGTAACAGCAATCATATAAAAATCTGCGTCGTTAACAAGCTGGCTAAAATTGTCAGTGGCAGGTACCTTTAATGCGTTGCCCAGTTCTGCAGCATGGACATAATTTTGGCTTATTACCTGGATAATGTCAATAGCATTTTCCTTCATTTTTCTGCCCAGGACCGTAGCAACATTGCCAGAGCCAATGATAACGACTTTCATCTAAATTTGATTATAGCTTTAAAAATGAAATTAGTTCAAAGAATTTTCCTGCAATATTATACTACAAGGTTTAAAGTAATTTCCTGGTTTTCTCCCCGCTTGTCAGCAAAAATGGCTTTTGAACTTTTTTGCACTCCCTATACAAAAACACGTGATAAACAGCCTCCTAAAATATTCGACCAGGCTGAAAAGCTATCGTTAAAAGTTGGGCATGATATAGTTAACGGTTATAAATGGACAACAACCGGCAATAGCAGTGACAAGTCTATTTTGATTTGCCATGGATTTGATAGCAGCAGTTACCGTTTTGCTGATTATATTCAACCTTTGCTGGATGAAGGATTTAATGTTTTCGCCTTTGATGCTCCGGGTCATGGAACCAGCGCTGGCAAAACAATTACAATCCTATCTTACAGGAACATGATAAAACTGGTTAACGAACAGCATGGCCCTTTTTATGGTATTATGGCCCACTCGTTTGGTGGATTAGCGGCAGTATTGGCTTTAGAAGAAGATAAAGAACTTGCTTGTGAAAAACTGGTTTTAATTGCTCCATCAACCGAGACAATTCATGCAATAGAAACTTTTTTTAACTACCTGAAAATTACCAGCCCTGTTCGTAAAGAGTTTATCAAATTAATTGAAGATTTGAGTGGCAATGCTGCACACTGGTTTTCTGTATCCAGGGCCATACATAACATATTGCCACAAACACTTTGGATACATGATAAACAAGATACCATAACGCCCTTCAGCCATATGGAGCAGCTAACAATAGAGCAACCATCGCATGTTACTTTTGAGATTACTGAAGGTTTTGGTCACAGTCCTTATCGCCAACCTGAAATACTTAAAAAAATTATTTCTTTCTTTGCTCATAAAGACATGGCAGAAACAAGTTGATTAGTTTTTTGGGGCAGAACGTATTATTGAAAATGTTATGATTATTCACTTTCCCGGTTCAGGCAATTTCAATATTAAAAGTGAGTGCATGTAATAGTTATAACATAGTAAACCTGAGGCAAAAATTACTTGTATGAAATGTGGGCAAATGTGCCATCAACCTTTTACTTACAGCCTTTGCCCTGTTAGCAAAAATTTTGGTATTTCAACATATACTGTAATATTGCAGGTACCTGTAATTAACTACAAAGCAAGAATAACAGGTAAAAATAACACGGGCTCTGATTGTATTTGATGGCAAAAAAATTAAGAAACCTGTGTAATTCATAAAAAATTACAATGAGCAAGAATTTATTAATAGTAGAGTCCCCGGCAAAAGCAAGAACCATCGAGAAGATTTTGGGTGATGATTTTGACGTGCGGAGTTGTTATGGACATATCCGTGATCTTGAAAAAGACGACATGGGTATTGACTTAAAAAATAATTATCTACCAAGATATAAGGTGCCGGAGGATAAAGAAAAAGTGGTAAAGGAATTGAAACAATATGCAAAGAAGTCGAAAGAAGTTTGGCTTGCATCGGATGAGGACCGTGAAGGAGAAAGCATCAGCTGGCATCTTGCCGAAGTGCTGGGCCTCGATCCTAAAACAACAAAACGAATTGTGTTTCACGAGATAACGGCACCGGCAATTAAAAAGGCTGTAGCTAATCCACGCCTTATAAATATGGACCTCGTAAATGCGCAACAGGCCCGACGTATTTTAGACAGGCTGGTAGGGTTTGAATTAAGCCCGGTTTTATGGAAGAAGATAGGCATGCAGGGCGGCCTTAGCGCCGGCCGGGTACAGAGTGTTGCAGTTCGTTTAATAGTAGACCGTGAGAGGGAAATAAATCATTTTAACGTTGAAAGCAGCTATAAGGTTGAAGCAACTTTTAATGCAAAAGACATAAATGGCAAGCTAGTAAATTTTAAAGCTGATGGCCCGTCAAAAATAAATCAGCAGACTACTGCGCAGGAGTTTTTAGAAAGTTGCCGCAACGCAAAATATACTGTAGGCGACATTATAGTTAAGCCAGCAAAAAGAAGCCCTGCAGCACCCTTTACCACTTCTACCCTTCAACAGGAGGCCAGCCGCAAGATGGGATACAGTGTTAGCAAAACTATGTTGCTTGCCCAGCGCTTGTATGAGAGTGGTAAGATAACCTACATGCGTACGGATAGTATTGCGCTTAGTGAAACGGCTATGACAGACATTGAGAAAGAGATCAATTCAAGTTATGGTCAAAAGTATTTTACGCCCCGTAAGTATAAAAACAAGAACGAGAATGCGCAGGAAGCACACGAAGCCATCCGGCCTACTTACATGGAAAATCATTCGGTGGAAGATGAAGATGGCAGAAGGTTGTATGAACTTATCTGGAAAAGAACAATAGCCTCACAAATGAGTGATGCCCAGTTTGAAAAAACAACAGCCAAAATCAATATCTCTACCAATAAAGATCTTTTAACTGCCAACGGTGAGGTAATGAAATTTGACGGCTTTTTAAAAGTATATCTCGAAGGAAAAGATGAAGATGATGAAGAAGATACTGAAGGCATCCTTCCACCTTTAACCGTTAACCAGGTGCTGGATTTTAGAGAGATGACGGCAACCGAAAAATTTACACGGCCTGCAGCACGCTATACCGAAGCTTCACTGGTAAAAAAACTGGAAGAATTGGGGATTGGCAGACCAAGCACCTACGCTCCTACTATCACAACCATAATGAAGAGAAATTATGTAGATAAACGGGATAAGGAAGGTGTAAAAAGAAACGTTAACCAGTTGAGGCTTACACCTGATAATACAGTCGATAAAACTGTACTTATAGAGAATACCGGAGCCGAAAAATCAAAGCTGTTTCCTACAGATTTGGGTATGGTAGTAACCGATTTTTTGAAACAGCATTTTAAAGATGTAATGGATTATGGCTTTACTGCAGAAATAGAAGGCGAATTTGATGAGATAGCAGGCGGTAAGCTAAAGTGGAGCAGCATGATTGATGAGTTTTACAAGCCTTTTCATAACACCATTGAGGTTACACTTGAAACTGCAGAACGGGCAAAGGGAGAACGCGATTTAGGCATTGAACCCATAAGTGGTAAAAAAGTAATTGCCCGTATGGGTCGTTTTGGTCCGATGGTTCAAATTGGTGATACCAGTAACGAAGAAGAAAAGCCACGCTTTGCCAAATTAAAAGCCGACCAAAGTATTGAAACCATCAATATGGAAGAGGCTATGGAGCTGTTTAAGTTGCCCCGTAACCTGGGCCTGTTTGAAGCCACAGATGTTTTGGTAAACATCGGTCGTTTCGGACCCTATGCTTCTCACAACAAAAGCTTCTATTCTCTTAATAAAGAAATGGATCCTTACAGTGTTTTGCTTGATGATATTGCACCTATGATTGAGGAGAAAAGAAAAGCAAAAGGAGAACGTACTATTAAAGTCTTTGAGAAGGAGAAAATACAGGTTTTAAAAGGTCCTTATGGTCCTTATATAAAACAAGGCCTACGTAATTATAAACTTAATAAAGAGCAACAGGAAAGAGCTGCAACACTTGAAATTCTTGAAGTAAAAGCTATTATTGAAGAGCTGAAAGCCAACCCACCTAAAAAGGTTGCCAGGCGCAAGAAAGCCTAAATCTATTAATCAAAGAGCTGGCATGATGTAAATCAGTGCCAGCTTTTTTTATGCTTCCATGCATCACTTAGCGCCTGTAAAATATCTTACTAAAAGGTAGAAGAAGGTAGTATAATATTAGTTTACAATTCTAGTTTAAGGATGTTTACAACTGTACTTTACCTGCTGTAGTAATTAACACCCACTGCATAACTTTTGCTTGTGTGGTAATGAAATATTTGTTTAGTTTGAATAATAATCCTGAACACTAAAAAGGGCGGTTTATAGAGAATACATTTATCAATTTATGCAGGAAACCAGGGAAATATCAGCACTCTTCACTTTGATCGATGATCCCGACCAGGAAGTATTCACTACGGTTTCCAGTAAGATTGTGGATTTTGGCAGAAGCATCATTCCCAACCTTGAAAATTTATGGGAGGTATCGCCAAGCGAAGAAGTTCAGGAACGAATAGAAATGCTAATCCATAAGCTGCATTTCAACGACCTGGTTAGAGATTTTACAGATTGGAAACTGAACCCTTACCACGATTTGTTATTCGGCTCCCTGCTGGTTGCAAAATTTCAATATCCTGAATTGGCAACCGCACCGGTGTTGCAGGAATTAGAAAGGATCAGAAGAAATGTATGGCTCGAACTCAATAGTTTTTTAACCAGCCTGGAACAGGCAAATGTCATCTCCAGTATAGTCTACAATTATTACAATCTTAAGGGCGTTGAAGTTGGCTACAAAAACCCGGATGATTTTTTTATTCATAAAGTTATTGAAAGCAAAAAAGGCAATGCCCTTAGTAATGGCGTATTATACCTGCTGCTTTGTGAGTTGTTAGACATCAATGTAAAGGTCATTAACATTCCAAAACAATTTATATTGGCTTTCTTTCACAGTGATTACGACCAGCATGAGTTTACAGGAAATCCACATTCAAAAATTCATTTTTATATAGACGCTATAAGCGGTCATATCTTCACTCATAAAGATATTGAGGCCTATTTCAAACGAATCTCTGTGCCTCCTGTGCCCAGCTATTTTAAGCCGCTGACCCATAAAAGAATTATTCAACTGCAACTGGAAGAGTTGGCTAAGTGTTTTAAAAATCTAAAGCAACAATATAAGTTTGATGAATTGATGAGCCTGAGCAACCTGCTCGAAGATTGAGGTTAGAATTTACAAATACATAGTACTCCTACCAACCTTCTTCAAATAAGTAAAACATTATTGCTGCTTTCTATTCTACAAATAAATTGATCACACCATTAAATAATAAATCCCGGCTAACCGGGAATTATTATTTAATGGTGTGATCGTTAACTTACTATTAAGCAAGAGTCGCCTCCATTGTTATTTCCAAACTGCTGTAAGCTTTACTAACAGGGCAGTTTATTTTTGCATCTTCTGCTGCAGTTTTAAATTGCTCAGCACTCATTCCTGGAACGGTAGCCTTAACAACAAGATGAGATTTGGTTATAGCACCGTCACCTAAAGTTATACCGCAGGTGGTTTCAATACTGTCGGCTGTAAAACCGGCTGCTCCAATTACAAAACTCAATTTCATGGTAAAACAACCTGCATGAGCTGCGGCCATTAACTCTTCGGGGTTGGTACCTACGCCTTCTTCAAAACGTGATTTATAAGAATACTGGGTTTGATTAAGAACCGTACTTTGGGTTGACAGATGCCCCGAACCTTCTTTTCCTGATCCATTCCATACAGCAGTTGCTTGACGTGTCATACTTTTTGTGATTTAGATTTGAATAAAATATTTTTAAAATGATTACCTGGAATGATTTTGAAAAACTGGACATTAGAACCGGAACCATTACTGATGTTGTCGAATTTGAAAAAGCCAGGAAACCAGCTTATATCCTAACCATAGATTTTGGTCTCCTCGGCATTAAAAAAACTTCGGCGCAAATTAAACATCATTACAACAATCAACAACTTTTAGGATCGCAGGTAATTGCTGTGGTAAATTTTCCTCCAAAACAAATAGCCAACTTTATGAGCGAATGCCTGGTATTGGGTATTTACGACGAGGATAATAATGTAATTTTATTGCAGCCAGAACGTAACGTAAGTAATGGTCTTAAGATCGGTTAAATGCAATCAACTCAACAAACTTATTACCAGTCACCAGTAGGATTACTAAAAATTGGTGCCACGGATCATGTTATCAACCAGGTATTGTTTGTTCCTGAAAATGAAGCCCTATCTGCTACCGGGGAACTTTCACCATTATTGCAACAGTGCGTTGAGCAATTGATAGAGTATTTTAACGGGGCAAGGCTCGTGTTTGATCTGCCTGTTTACCAGGAAGGCACTCCCTTTCAAAACAGTGTTTGGAGCGAATTATTGAACATCAAATTTGGCAAAACCATTACTTATCTCGACCTGGCTAAACGCCTTGGCGATCCCAAAGTTATCAGGGCTGCAGCTTCCACAAATGGCAAGAACAATATTTGCATAATAGTGCCCTGTCATCGTGTGGTGGGCACCAACAATAGCCTTGTTGGTTATTCAGGAGGACTTCCACGAAAAAAATGGTTACTAAACCATGAAAATAAAATTGTGAACGGCGTACAAACCTTGTTCTAAATGGCTACAAAAATTTCAGTAAAAATTGGAGATATTACAAAGATTGCTATAGATGTAATTGTAAACGCAGCTAACGCTTCACTTATGGGCGGAGGAGGGGTGGATGGGGCTATACACAGAGCAGGAGGCAGTACTATACTGGCAGAATGCAAAGAGATTATTAAGACAATCGGCAGTTGCAAAACAGGCGAAGCAGTAATTACAAATGCCGGAAATTTACCCTGCAAAAAGGTAATACATACTGTTGGCCCTATATGGCATGGCGGAACACAAAACGAACCGGCTTTGCTGGCTTCGTGCTATAATAACAGCCTTGCGCTTGCCTTAAAATATAATTTATCATCCATTGCTTTTCCCAACATAAGCACCGGCATTTATCATTTTCCAAAAAAGGAGGCTGCCCACCTGGCCATAAATGCTGTAAGTAATTTTTTACATAAACATACCGATGCTATTAAAGAGGTAGTTTTTGTTTGTTTTGACGAAGAGAATTTGAATTACTACCACCAGGTATTAGCACAGCAAAAAATATAAGTGCGTAAAATTTTACTTTAAGAACCCGAAGTCAACTACTCTTTTTAAATATTTTTTATCCTGGAAAATCCAGGTTACTTCGTAACTGCCACCTGTCTCCCGTTTTAGCATGTAGATGTACATTCTTTTACCATCACCAGAAATAAAAACATTGTTGTACGACTTCTCAACTCCACGCTCTTTGTACGTAAATATGGGATTGTATAAATCAGACAAAGCGGCTTGGGGAACATAAATCGTATCACGGTTTATAATCATTCTTACTTCTTGTATGGTTGTTCTGGGTATTTTACTATAGTCACCAAAGAAGGGCTTGTTGTCAATTTTTACCAGGTATTTTTCGTCGTAATACCCCAACTTATGTTTAAGAGGTTCAAAAACACCGGCTTTAATTGATACTTCAATTCCTTCTCCTTCAAACTTAATAAAATCTGCACCTGTAGCTTTTACCGGCAAGGTGCGAAGTGGCAGTTTACCAACGCTCTCCTCAATACCACCCATGCTAAATGCAGCTACATCACTCCTGATATCTTTCTCAATGATCCGTGTAAAAAGTTCTCTTTTACTTCTATAATCAGGATATAAATCATCCTGGGCAATAGCTGGTAATGAGACAACAATTAAAAAAGACAAGAAACAAATGGAACGCATAATTGTGGTATAGTTTAATGCTTTAAAACTACAGTATTACCAGTTTCAACTATTGATTATACTATTAGGTTTATTAGAAAAAGCTGTTAATAAATCAAGGCTTAAAATAGGGGGTAAATGAAAAAGGAGCCATGCGGCTCCTTTTTTATCAGTCATTTAAAATATTTATTTATTAGCGGCAACTTTAGTAGTGCCTGCATTAATCATATCATCCATAACCTTTGTTGCTTCATTAATATAGATGTCGGTGCTTACAAACTTTAACCATGCCTTGTAACGCTCTGCTTTGTCTTTATTGGTGGTAGTGTCGTACTTGGCTTTATCTGCAACCAACGGAACTACGGCCATCTCTGTTTTCAATTTTGACAAATCATCATTTTGCTTTAAAGTAGAACGAAGTCTTTTTTGCTCATCCTGGTACTTTGATAAGTTAAGACTGTACATTTTATCATTTTGCTTCCCCAGCCATTCTGCATTTGTTCTAATTAAGTTGAATGAAGGATTTTGTGAAATCCTCTTCTGGCTGGAAGCCTGGATGCTTTTAAGATCAAAAGGAGTTGTCCAACGGGTGTAAGTAGACTGAGCAATTTCATCCCATGGTAAAGAATTTGGATTGTCTTTTTCCTTAAACTTCATAAACTCATATTCATCTGGTAAAATAACATCGGGAGTAACACCTTTCAATTGTGTTGACCCTCCGTTGATACGATAATATTTTTGAAGCGTAAGTTTGATAGCCCCAAATTCAGTACGACCTGTATACATATCAACCGGCTTTCCAAAAGGAATATTGCGTTGCACAGTACCCTTACCAAAACTTGAAGAACTACCTATAATTACACCTCTGCCATAATCCTGTATTGCTGCTGCAAAAATTTCGGAAGCAGAAGCGCTGGTTTCGTTTATCATCACAGCAAAAGGACCTGAATACAAAATACCCTTGTTGTTATCACTCATAACCGTTGGCTTCCCTTCGCGTTCTTTTACCTGTACAACAGGTCCTTCCGGAATAAATAAACCAACAAGGTTAATAGCTTCAATAAGGTAACCACCTCCATTTCCTCTTAGGTCCAATATAACGCCTTCAACATTTTCAGCTTTCAGCTTCAATAATTCACGGGCAACATCCTGCGCACATCTTGCTCCGTTTGGCTTTTCAAAGTCGGCATAAAAATCCTGCAGGTAGATGTATCCAATTTTTTCTTTTCCATTAATGATGGCGCTACGTACGTAAGATTCATCTAAAACAATTTCATCTCTAATTAATGAAACAACTTTTATGGTTCCATCCTCTTGCTTCATAGTCAACCTAACTTCGGTGCCTTTGTTACCTCTTATAAGCGTAACTGCATCAGTAACGGCAAAACCTGAAACATCAACCGGCTCCTCTTTACCCTGGGCAACCTTCATAACAATATCCCCAACCTTTACTTCACCACTCTTCCAGGCGGGGCTGCCTGTTATAAGAGTGGCTACTTTAATATTTGATTCTTCCTCTTTTAGCGAAGCGCCAATACCATAAAACTTACCACTCATTTGCTCATCAAATCCACGCTTTTCCACAGGTGGAAAATAGTCAGAGTGAGGATCCATGTAGTTTGTAATGGTATTTACAAAAATGTTGAAACGCTCATCATCAGTAAACTTATAGCGCAGCCTGTCAAAACTTTTGTCCATCATCTTAACCACTTTCTGCCTTGCATCAGCTTCAATTTCAACATCTGTTTTAGCTTTGTAATCTTTTTTATCCTTGCTTTTTTCTCTTTGGTCTATCAAGTCAGAATAACGCTCCAGTGTTAAGTACTTAAGCTTTTTACGCCACATATCTTTTCGCTGTGCCTCTGTTGAACCAAACTCAAGTTTATCAGCATTCAATACAACCGTTTCGTCTACACTGTAATCAAATGGCCTGGCCAAAATATCTTTGTATATATCAGACACTTCGTGAATGCGTTTTGCATAGAGTTGATTAACGGCTGGAACCAATTGTATTGAGGCGCCATTCATTTCATCATCTATTGTCAATTCATATTTTTGTAAAGCTTTGATATCGCTTTGCAAAAAAATGTTTTTATCAGGGTCAATGGCATTCAGGTATCTTTTAAACACCTCTTTAGAAAAATCATTGTTGATGGGCTTAGGATCATAGTGATTTTCTTTTATGATTGAAGTAAGCGAGGTAAGAATTTTCTCCTGGTTTGTAGTCGCCTTTCCACCCTCTCCATTAGATCTGAAAGCAAGAAACACTCCGGTAAAGGTGATGATGAGTATAAAAGGCCAAACCTTACGTTTAAACATAAATTGTATAATTTTTTTCATTCGACTCAAAATTAACGGAAATAAAAAATCTAAATTATCCTGTTTTTCATCTTAACAAAGGTTTTTGACCGTAACTAACTAAAGTGAAAATGAACAGCAGATTATTATGATTTTGCTATGTATAAGTCAACAACATTTGTTACTAAAAACAAATAAGAGCTTATCATAAACACTTAACCTTTCTGGTATGCCATAACAAAATCTGTATTGCTTTACAAGTAACAGTGCATTAAGTTGAATAGGTTGTTTAGTAAAAGGTATGTACTCAATCTGCTCAAATCTTCCCTTATGCTACATTCCAGGGTTGCTATTGTTAAACCAGCAGACTGATCAAAAAGTTGTTTTCAATTGATTGGCTTAGCTATATTTTAACCTCAAATATTTTGCAGGTAAAAGGTGTTTTCCCCTATTTTTGCACACTGTAAAAAATGGAGATCGTAGCTCAGTCGGTTAGAGCGTCAGTTTGTGGCACTGAAGGCCGGGGGTTCGAGACCCCTCGGTCTCCCTTTAAAAAACAAACCTTGTTTATATTAAGCAAGGTTTTTTTGTAAATAAGAAATACTAACAATGAATTGGTGGTTGTTACTAATCCCGTTTATATCAGCCTTTATTGGTTGGATTACCAACTGGGTAGCTATAAAAATGTTGTTTCATCCCAGGGAGCCTAAAAAAATATTAGGTATTACTTTCCAGGGTATTTTCCCCAAGCGCCAGTTACAATTTGCTGAAAAATTAGGTAAGGTCATCAGCAACGAGCTGGTGTCGTTTAACGATATTGAAAAAAAGGTTACCGATCCGGATAATCTAAAAAAGATTATGCCTGTTGTTGAAGAACATATTGAGTATTTCTTAAAAGAGAAGCTGAAGGATAAGATGCCAATGATCGCAATGTTTTTAGGCGATCAAACCATAACGCAGTTTAAAGGTGTTTTTATAGAAGAATTAGAGGAACTTTTTCCTGTAATGATGAAGAATTACATGGCAACCCTACAGACGGAGCTGGATCTCGAACAAATGGTAATTGAAAAAGTAAGCAAGTTCTCCAGCGATAAATTTGAGAATATCTTAAATCAAATTATGGCCAAGGAATTTAAGTTTATTGAATTAATTGGGGCAGTACTTGGTTTCCTGATAGGAATATTACAGGTTGCCATAACTTATTTTGCCGCAAGCTAGAACGGCTAGCTTTTTTAAGATGGTTCCCCGATTATATCCACCCTTTAACCTGTAAAATTATTAAACGGGCACTTGTTTTAAACATTGCCCCAACTATTTTGTTCCATTTACCGCTTATCATTATGAGCAGTAAACATGGTACAACCATATCAATTTTGTAGACAATATTTGCACTATATCATGAGAAAAATTTTATTTGCCCTTTTATTTCTTGCTTCTTTTTCGGCATATGCCCAAATGCCCGGCGGTGGCAGGCCCGGTGGCTTTGGTGGAGGCGCCGCAATGAATGTTGGCCATTTATACGGAAAAATTATTGATGCCAAAACCAATAAAGGTGTAGACGGGGCCACTGTACTTTTGTTAGGAAACAGGTTTGATACTGTTACCAAAAAGGCTAGCGAAGTAACCTTAAGAACTTTGATAGCAGAGTCAAACGGCGATTTCAACCTCGAGAACCTGCCTGTATTTGGCAATTTAAAATTACGCATATCAGCAATCGGCTTTAAGCCTATAGAGCAGAAAGTAAGTTTTAATATAAGCATGCCTAAGCCCGGCGAAGGTGGTGCAGCAGGTGGCGGTATGCAACAAATGTTGGGTATGGTTGATAAGGACCTGGGTAATATAAAAATGATTGCAGATGCTTCCGTACTGGCAGACGTAACGGTTACCTCTACCAAGCAATTGTTCGAAATGGGCGTTGACAGAAAAATATTCAATGTTGATAAAAACCTGGTAAGCTCCGGCCAAACTGCCACAGAGGTAATGAAAAGCATTCCCTCATTAAGTGTTGACATTGATGGAAATGTTACACTCAGAAATGCTACTCCTCAACTTTTTGTTGACGGAAGACCCACTACCCTTACCATGGAACAAATACCCGCAGACATGATTGACCGGGTAGAACTGATTACTAACCCTTCAGCAAAATTTGATGCTTCGGGTGGTAATGCTGGTATCTTAAATATTGTTTTAAAGAAGAACAAAAAAATTGGTTACAACGGTGGTATACGGGGTGGTTTAGACAGCCGAGGCAAAATTAACCTGGGTGGCGATATCAACTTCCGTCAAAACAAAATCAACTTTTTTGCAAGCGGCATGTACAACCAGCGCAAATCAAAATCGTGGGGTACTACCGATCGTTTAAATACTACTAACGTTCCCAGCAGAATTTATCAAACTTCACAACCAGTTGGCTTGGGTTCATTTGCCTTTGGACGGGCGGGTTTTGACTACCTGGTCGACAATAGAAACACCATTACAGTTACCGGCAGTTATGTTCGCGGCAACTTTAACAACGACGACCAACAGCGGATTGACTCATTTATCAATAATGCATTCACTTCGTATAACAGAGTATTGCAAAACAGCAAATTCAATTTCAGAAACCTGGGTAGCCAGTTTAGCTACAAGCATAATTTTGCAAAAACCGGGCACGAAATTACCGCCGACGTAAACTATAATGCCAGTAAAAACGAAAACAACAGCTTTATAAATACCCAAACCTTTACCCCAGTAAATGATGCTAAGAAGCTGCCTGTAATGCAGCAGTCCACAGGAAGAGGTAATCAAACCAACCTAATTATTCAATCGGATTATGCTAACCCTATAACCGACAAACAAAAGATTGAATTTGGTGTAAGAAGCGCTATCAGAACTTTTGAGAACAACAACGACCAGTTCTTCTTCGATCACCTCTCCAAAACTTATAAAATATCAAGTACAATAAGCAGTAAATACAAATACACCGACCAGGTATATGCAGCTTATGCCACTTATAGTTTGCAGGTTAAAAAGATGAGCTACCAATTTGGCTTGAGGGCAGAAAGTTCAACATACGATGGCCAGCTATTAGGCCAAACCGCAAACTCAGACTTTAAGGTTGATTTTCCTTTATCGCTTTTCCCCAGCACATTTATTACCTACAAACTTTCCGAAAAGCAGGATGTACAATTCAACTACTCACGTAGGATCAACAGGCCTAACTTCTTCCAGTTAATACCATTCATTGATTATTCCGACCCACAGAATTTAAGTGTAGGCAATGCAGGATTAAAACCTGAGTTTACCAACTCGCTGGAGCTATCGTATAACTACAATTATAAAAAAGGAGCAAACTTTTTAGCCAGCACGTTCCTAAAGCAGAACAATAATTTAATCACCCGTTTTCAATATTATGGAGCTAATCCTGATGTAGGTTTCCATTATTCAAGCCTTGACAGTGTGTTGTTTAACACCTATTTAAACGCAAATAACAGCCTTACGTTTGGCATTGAACTTACTAACAGAGTGCCTGTAACCAAGTGGTACGATATGACCATGAACTTTAACCTGTTCAATTCTAAATTAAATATTACCGACCCCAAATTAGGTGGCATTACCAACCAGCGTACCAGTTGGTTTGCTAAAATGAATAACAACATAAAAATTAAGAAAACATGGTCGATCCAGTTGTCGGGAGAATACTATGCTAAAACAGTATTGCCTTCTGAAGGTGGACGCGGTGGCGGCAGGGGCGGTATGATGTGGGGAGGTGGACCTACTGCAACGGCTCAAGGTTATATTAACCCACGTTACGGCTTTGATATTGCCTTACGTAAAGACTGGACATGGAAAGGCGGCACTAGTGCATCTGTAACGCTAAGCATGAACGACTTCTTACGTACACAATTGTTCAGCACCTATTCAGAATCTCCATTCCTGAAACAAACTTCGGAACGTAGAAGAGATCCACAGGTTGCCAGGCTAAACTTCTCTTACCGGTTTGGTAAGTTTGATGTAAGTCTCTTTAAAAGAAAGAATACAAAGGCTGACCAGAGCGGTGGAGAAATGCAAATGCCATAGTTTTCACTCTTTACATAATTATAATCCGAAGTTAACTTGTTTGACTTCGGATTTTTTATTGCGGGTCACCTACCGCTTTTGCCTTGTAGCATGGGAACAAAAGAAAAATAGTCAAACGACTCTTCGTTGAAACTTCCATCCTGCATTTTGGTGATCCTGATCATGCGCTGGTGAACGCCTTCATCTACAGGTATAACCATACTACCGCCTGCTTTAAGTTGATCTAATAATTTAGGTGGTATAAATGGGGCGCCTGCCGTGATGATTATTTTATCGAAAGGTGCATACGTAGGAAGTCCTTCAAACCCATCGCCATAAAAAAATTTAATGCACGGATACTTGCTTTTAAAAATAAAAGCCTTGTTATCCTCGAACAACCTTTTTTGCCTTTCAATGGTAAAGACTTTTGCACCCAACTCGGCCAACACAGTTGCCTGGTATACACTCCCGGTACCTACTTCCAAAATTTTCTCATAAGGTTTTACCTCTAACAACTGGGTTTGGTAAGCAACCGTGTAAGGCTGAGATATTGTTTGACCTTCCGCTATTGGGAAAGCCCTGTCTTCGTAAGCAATCTTGTCAAATGCAGAATTCAAAAAGAAATGACGGGGAATATTATTGATGGCAGAAAGCACTTTTTCATCGGTAATACCTTTGTCACGTAACAGTGAAACCAGTTTGTTCCTCAAACCCTTGTGCTGCCAGGTATCAGTATAATTTTTCATTACTTGTGCAAGTTATAAAATGAGGCAGGAAAGTAGAAAACAACAACCGGTTTTTGCTCTCTGTGTTAACAATTAGGCTTGCGGTATTGATTAATAAACAATTGATTGAAAACCTGCAATATAAAATGCCGCAACATTTGTAAGGTGTTGCGGCATGTAACATTTTATAATCAATAATTATTTCAACTTCATATCTTCTATAATTTTATTGATCTTGCCATCCAACTCAGCATTTACTTTATCGTAATCTTCAGCCTTGTCCAATTTGGTTTTTACGCTGAAATAAAATTTGATCTTGGGTTCAGTACCACTTGGCCGTGCAGAGATTTTTGAGCCATCCTCCAGTACAAATTGCAACACATTGCTCTTTGGCAGGTTGATCGGCCAGCTTTCATTAGTTGAAAGATTTTTACCAATTTTCTCATCATAATCCAGCAACTGAACCACAGGCGAGCCATTGATAGAACGTGGAGGATTTTCTCTGTAACCCTTCATCATTTCAGCAATCTCCTCCTGCCCTCTCATTCCTTTTTTGGTTATGGATATCAGTCCTTCTTTGTAAAATCCATATTGAACATACAAGTCAACTAATTTTTGAAAGAGGCTGCGGCCTTTATCTTTTTCGTAAGCCGCCATCTCGCAAATAATAGCTACCGCACTTATTGCATCTTTATCCCTTACCTGGTCGCCTATCATCAAACCATAACTTTCTTCTCCGCCAACAATATAATTTTCTTTGCCTTCTTTCTCTTTAATTAACTCAGCTATCCACTTAAACCCGGTAAGAACATTGTAGCAATTTACACCGTAAGCTTTTGCAATAGTATCAACCAACTCAGTAGTAACAATGGTTTTCACCACCATATCGTTTGGCTGAAGTATGCCTTTTACTTTACGTGCTTCAATAACATAATTGAATACTAAAGAAGCAGTTTGGTTTCCATTAACGAGTATCCAATTACCACTGTTGTCTTTAACACCAATACCTACCCTATCACTATCCGGATCTGTTCCCAACAAAATATCAGCATCTATTTCTTTTGCTTTTTTCAGGCCTATGCTCATTGCCTCACTTTCCTCGGGGTTTGGGTATACAACCGTAGGAAAATTGCCATCGGGCACTGCTTGCTCCTCAACGACGGTAACATTGGTAAAGCCATACTTCTCCAATAATTGCGGAGCAAGTTTGATACCCGAACCGTGAATGGGGGTATAAACAATCTTCAGATCTTTTTGTCGTGCAATTACATCAGGATAAATGCTTAGCCCCTTTGCCATATCCAAATACGCCTCATCCATTCCACTGCCCAGTATGGAAATGTTTTCCGGGTTGCCTTCCCATTGTACAGAGCCAACGCCTGTAATGGCTTCTACCTCTTTAATTACATTTTTATCGTGTGGGGCAACAAGCTGGCCACCATCGTTCCAGTAGGCTTTGTACCCATTGTATTCTTTGGGATTGTGAGATGCTGTAATAACCACACCTGCATGGCAACTTAAATGTCTTACCGTAAATGACAACTCAGGAGTAGGTCGCAAGTCTTCAAATAGAAAAACCTTGAAACCATTTGCAGCAAAAACTTTTGCTGCGGTTTCTGCAAAAAAGCGACTGTTGTTGCGACAGTCGTAGGCCAGGGCAACTTTTATTTCTGTATCGCCATAGGTTTTACTTAAATAGTTGGCAAAACCCTGGGTTGCCATACCGATGGTATACTTATTCATCCGGTTGGTGCCTACTCCCATTATCCCTCGTAAACCGCCCGTTCCAAACTCAAGATTTTGATAGAACGATTCAGCCAGTTCATCAGGATTTTCCTTTTGTAAATGGGCAATTTTGTCCTTAGTATCGGAATCGTAATCTCCGTTTAGCCAGAGGTTTACTTTTTCTTGAATGGCAGCGTCCATGTTGATTTGGTTTTTTAAAATGTAAAATGTAAATGCCTTCGAAAACAATCGTTCCAACCTGTTGCAACCGGGTCTTATTCAAAAACACCAACCCTTCAAACCACGGCAACAAACAATTCGGCTAATTTGGAGCAAGTTTAAGAATATTTAAGCATTAGGCGCATAAACATTACAATTTAATAAAGAGGAATATATTAAGTGAAAAACTATTGACACATAAACTTCGTTTACAGATGCAGGCAAATCATCCATCCAAATATTGGTGTAGGTTTGGCGCATAAGTATGAAACCATTCGTTACTTTTTTACTCGCAGTAGTTTGTGCCTTCCCGGTTTGTGGTCAGAAGGGGGTTGATAGCAGCATCAAAAACTTTGATCACATACAACTGCCCATTGATA
This sequence comes from Chitinophagales bacterium, assembly GCA_038211085.1. Classification (GTDB taxonomy): domain Bacteria; phylum Bacteroidota; class Bacteroidia; order Chitinophagales; family Chitinophagaceae; genus Segetibacter. The sequence goes on from JBBQVY010000004.1 coordinate 24,534, forward strand.
CGCATAAAATAAGTGATACTCAAAAAGAGATTGTTTACTATCACAAGTCTTCGTTATTCCAAACTTACCCCTACAATAAAAAACGTGTTACAGCCGTAGCCGCCGGAAATGTTTTAGGATATGGCGCTGTAATGGCTGGCTTGTACAGCACCTGGTATAGCAAGTATCCACAGTCTAATTTTCACTTTTTTAATGATAACCGCGAATGGCAGCAAGTGGATAAGGTGGGCCATATGTATAGCGCCTACATTGAAAGTTATGGTAGTATGGAGATGTGGCGCTGGACGGGAGTTAGCCGGAATAAGCGCATTTGGTTGGGGGGAATGAGTGGCGCTGTTTATCAAACTGTGATTGAAACACTTGATGGCTTTAGTACAGAATGGGGATGGAGCTGGGGCGACTTTGCCGCTAATGTTGCCGGAAGCGGTTTATTAATGAGCCAGGAGTTTGCCTGGGACGAACAACGAATAAGAATGAAATTCTCCTTTCATAAGAAAAATTATGGCGCTCCTGACCTTACCAAACGAGCCAACGAATTGTATGGCAAAAGCATTCACGAACGTTTTTTGAAAGATTATAACGGGCAAACCTATTGGATGAGTGCCAATTTAAAATCGTTTATGCCGCAGGGCAACTTGCCTGCATGGCTAAACATTGCAGTAGGTTATGGAGCTGAGGGTATGTTTGGTGGCGAGGAAAATATTGCTGTAAAAAACGGGCAGGTAACTTTTGACCGAAGAGATATTAAACGTTACCGCCAGTGGTACCTGGCCCCTGATGTAGACTTTAACCGTATACGAACCAAGAGCAGGTTACTGAAACTTACGTTTGGTTTTTTAAATGCTTTTAAATTTCCCACACCATCCTTCGAATTATCAAACAACAAGTTGCGGGTAAATTTCATCTCGTTTTAAGTGCTTTTGATCAACCTAAAATTTGGTAAGGATTTAAAGCAATTTATTGCAGGTAGGCTCCTAACACAACTCCATCCTCTACTTCCACCTGTATATGCTCTTGCAAGGTGGTGGCCACCGATAAGCCTACATAATCGGTTTTAACCGGAAAGTTTTTATGCATTCTTTCAACAAGCGATAAGGTTTGAATGCGCTTGGGCAAGAATTGCAACAAAGGTTTTAAAGCATACAAAAGGGTGCGACCAGAGTTGGTAACATCGTCTATCATAATAATGTTCATGCCTGTAAAATTCATTTCATCGCTAAACAAAATTTCTCCGGGAGCTTTTTTATTTATGGAGCATGATATTACTTTTACCTGGCCGGGCGCAAATAACGGCGCCAGCAATGTCTCCATTTTTTCAGCTATCACCATTCCACTTTCTTTAATACCAATTAATATAACCGGTGCATCGTCGCCATATAAATTTTCAGCTACTTCCAAAGCCATGCGTTCCATCTTTTTTTCGGCTACTTCCCTGGTTAATATGCAATTTTTTTCTGCCACAATTCTTTTTTTAGGGTGATAAAAATAACCATAAAATCATGGTTGTTTCATTTCTCTTTACATCATCCGCAGGAATGATTAACAACACCAAAAGCAAAAGTTTTGATACACCTGTAATATATAACTTAGCAGTTATAAACGTTGCCCATGCACCTGTTACAACAAATTTTGTTTCTCATTCTTGTTGCTGTCTCTATATGGATATTCAGTAAAAAAATAAAATTCGTAAGGCGTAATATCCTTTTGGGTATGGATATAGAAATGGGGGGGAACAAATCCGAACGTTGGAAGAAGGTTTTGTTGCTGGCTTTTGGCCAGAAGAAGATGTTTAAATATCCCCTTGTTGCCCTGATGCATTTTATTATTTATGCCGGCTTTGTAATAATTAATATTGAAGTTTTAGAGATTGTACTTGATGGCTTGTTTGGAACGCACCGTTTATTTCTTCCTGCTTTGGGTTCGGTATACAGTTGGCTGATCAACTCGTTTGAAGTACTGGCCGCAGGAGTACTTTTTGTTTGCGTAGTATTTCTTGCCAGGAGGAATTTATTAAAGCTGAAGAGGTTTATGAAACATGAACTTGATGGTTGGCCCCGCACCGATGCCAACCTTATCCTGGTTATTGAAATCATATTAATGTCGTTGTTCTTGACCATGAATGCTGCTGATACTGCGCTTCAATTACAGGGTCACCCAGGCTATCACCAAACAGGCAGCTTTGTGGTTTCAGGTGCTTTAGCTTCCCTCTTTAAAAATACAAATCCCTTTACCTTAGTTGCTATAGAAAGAGCCTGTTGGTGGTTACATATTACCGGCATATTTGCCTTTCTTAATTACCTGCCATATTCAAAACACCTGCACATTTTATTAGCTTTTCCAAATACCTATTATACCCGTTTAAAACCACAGGGTAAAGTAAATAATATGCCTGCCATTCAAAACGAAGTACTGTATGCAATGCAGCCGGAATTAGCTCCTGCTACCCCAACCGACGCACCCCTGCATTTTGGCGCAAAGGATGCAACCGACCTTACCTGGAAAAATTTGTTAGATGCTTATACCTGTACCGAATGCGGAAGGTGTACAGCAGCATGCCCCGCAAACATTACCGGTAAACTTCTTAATCCACGAAAGATTATGATGGATACAAGAGACCGGTTGGAAGTAATTGGGAAGAATATAGATGCTAATGGTTCGTTTAAAGAAGATGGAAAAACATTGTTACACGACTATATTACTGCTGAAGAATTAAGGGCATGTACAACCTGCCAGGCTTGTGTTGAAGAGTGCCCCGTAAGCATCAGCCCTCTTGAAATTATTGTATCGCTACGCAGGCACCTCATCATGGACGAGAGTAGTGCCCCGGCTGAATGGAATAGTACCTTCAGCAATATTGAAAACAACTTTGCCCCGTGGAAATTTTCTCCCGACGACAGGGATAAATGGGCCGTGGAAATGAAGGACTAAGGGTTCTATTCAAGGTTTAAAATTTATTTATCAGCCAATTCAATCTTCCAGAAATTCATTTTTCTCCGGGTAGTAAACCCCAGTTTTTCGTACAAGGCTATAGCAGGCAAATTGCTTTCAAGCACATGCAAAAACGGCGTTTTTCTTTTGTCAAAAACCTGGTTAACGGTATATGCAACCAATTGTTTGGCATATCCTTTACCCGTATGTTGCGGATGAGTAACTACCGCACTCACTTCAGTAAAATCATCCATTTGCATACGTTCGCCTGTTACGGCAACCAACACATTGTTCACAAATATGCCATAGTAATCGCCCAGTAAAAAAGTCTTCTTTCTAAAATATCCTGGTTGCACCAGGTCAACTATCGTTTCTACAATGCTAAGATGGTCTGTGCTAAGTGGAACAATTTCATCGGCATAAGTTTGATCTATTGGTTGATCAATGATCATTTGCAAGCAATTCAATTTACCTGTCATTTTTAATGTAACAGGTAACTCAGGACATACTCCAACTATAAAAAAGCTACCTGTTAACCTTGCATAAGACGTAAGAAAATCAACCTCAACATCCTGTTTTACAATCCCACCAAAAGGACAATATTCGGGATCATAGCATTTTATCTGTTCATTGCCCAAAGCATATTGGTGGTGGGTTTCGCTGAGTGAAAACCATACAGGGTTGTTCAGCTTTTCAATGGTGGGCGACAAAATATTCATAGAATAATAGTATGAAGATTCGAAATCAAATTATTAAAAATGACAGGTTCCGTTCATAACAATATTGCACTAAAATATCGCCTGTTTTATTATTAGTTTAAGTGTACACAGGCACGAGTAAACAAAATTATTGTAACCAACAACGTTTGTGCTCAAATTTTAGAGTAGGGAACACAACCCAGTCCCCCAAAACGAGAGAAGACACAGCTTGTCCTACATAGGCGTCAGGCTAATTTTTAAAAACCAAAAACCTTTTTTTACTGTAGCAAGCGTTGCAGACTTATTATTGCGTTGGCATTTTACGCCTGAGGCGTAACCTATCTGTAGAAAATATAACACATGCCTCCTTTGCCCCTACGGGGCAACCCTTTTGTATTTACCGGGCTTGTTGGGCTGCCCCGCAGGGGCAGGAATCTCTTTTTTTATCCGCAAAGCTACAGACAGATTACGCCGCTGGCGTATGGGTAATCAATAGTTTGAATTGGTAAATGTTTATTTTGATACTTTAAATGAAGCCTATCCGTTTTGTCTGGATAAACTGTGTTACCAGTATTCATACATTTTCTTTTTTAAACCGTCACTATAGAAGCACAGGTAAGGCCAGCAGATTGCCCATTTCAAAAGCGGTCCGTTCAAGATTGGAAGAGGAATTTTTTATAGCATTATCAAGGGTTGTTGGCTCTGATGTTATGGAAAGTAGTACATCAAAAACAGTATGTAATAAATCATCGGGTTCATCAGGCACTTTTCCGGCCAAAGCTATTACGGGTATTCCTTTTGCACGGGCACGTTTGGCTACGCCGTACGGGGCTTTGCCCTGCAAGGTTTGGTGGTCAATACTACCCTCTCCGGTAATCAGCAGATCTGCTTTTTCAAGTGCATTATTGAAACCCGTAAGGTCCAGGAAATATTCAATTCCATTGACCAGTTTTGCATGTAGTAAAGCAGACAGCCCGGCTGCAGTACCGCCTGCACTTCCACCCATTTCTATATTGTCTATTTCAATTTCGAATTGCTTTTTTAATACTTCGGCAAAACAGCTTAAACCACTTTCTAGCAGTATTACCTCAGCAGGGGTTGCCCCTTTTTGTGGACCAAATACCCTGGCTGCTCCATTTGATCCTAATATGGGATTTGACACATCGCACATTACAATAATTTCTTTGTCTGCTAACCGTGCATCCAGCCCGCTGGTATCAATACTTGAAAGAGAAACAAGGTCATGGGGTAAGGCGTTAAGTTCGTTACCGTGGCTGTCAAGAAAGCGTACTCCTAAGGCTTTTAAAATGCCTGTGCCTCCATCAACAGTTGCTGAACCGCCAAGGGTTACAACAATTTTTTGTAAACCTTTATTCAAAGCATCTTCTATTAACTGGCCCGTACCAAATGAAGTTGCTTCCATCGGTTGTAGCTCATTCGGGTCTAACATTCTCAAGCCAGAGGCGGCGGCCATTTCAATGATGGCCGTTTGCCCGTCATCAATTAATCCATAATGAGCATGCACCGGTCTGCCCAGTGCATCGGAAACACTTACACCAATATGTACTCCATTAAATTTATCAATAAGCAATTCACCCGTTCCATCACCCCCATCTGCAATACCAAAACAAGTAGTGGTACAGGCAAGTTTACTCCTGTGCAAGCCTACTTCTATTGCCCTTGCTGCTTCAGTTGCAGTAAGGCTGTTTTTAAAAGCATTGGGAGCTATGAGGATTTGCATTGTGAAGTTGTAAGTAGTAGGATGTAAGTTTTAAGTTATAACAACAAGAAGCTATTAGCGGTAAGGTGTGGGCTGTTAGCTATTAGGTATTAGCAGTATGCTTCATTGTTGCATTTTCATTCTTCATTTTGACTTTTGACTTTTGACATATTAATTGACCACATTCACTGCCTTACCCTCTAAAAAAGCTTTCATATTGTTTACAGCTATGTCAAGAAGCCTGGCCCTTGCTTCTTTGGTTGCCCACGAAATATGCGGAGTAATAATGCAATTTTTAGCTTTTAAAAGTGGGTTATCGGCTGGAGGTGGTTCGGCAGATAAAACATCAATGCCAGCGCCTGCAATGGTTCCATCATTTAGCGCATCCGCAAGGTCCTGGTCTACAATTATTGGTCCGCGGGATGTATTGATTAGAAAAGCTGATGGCTTCATCAACTGTAAGGATTGTTTATTTATAAGCCCGGTCGTTTCAGGGGTTAGAGGTGAATGAATGCTGACAATATCAGAATGTCGAAGCAACTCATCAAGGGTGGCCCACTTAAAATTTTTCCGGTGCGATTGGTCTGATTGCGTACGGCTGTGAGCCACAATTTGCATCCCGAAAGCAGTTGCCACATCAGCCACTTTTTTACCTATGTCACCAAAGCCAATAATGCCCAAAGTCTTATCCTGTATCTCTACCAGGGGATAATCCCAAAAGCAAAAATCTTTTGAGGCTGACCACCGTCCACTTGCTACCGCATCACTGTGTCGTTGCACATGCAGGCAAAATTCAAGCAGTAATGCAAAGGTCATTTGTACCACGGAGGCGGTACCATAGCCGGGCACATTAGAAACAACTATCCCTTTTTCTGTAGCAAATTTTACATCTACAATGTTATAACCCGTCGCTAAGACACCTATATATTTCACCTCGGGTAACTGTTGCAATAGATCTTTACCTAAGGGTGTTTTATTGGTTAATAAGATGACTGCACCCGCCGAACGTTCCAGAACTTCGATAGGATTTGAACGCTCATAAATCTCCACATCTCCCAAAGCTTTCAATGCATCCCAACTGAGATCACCGGGATTTAAAGTATATCCATCCAGTATTACAAACTTCATGTACAAACTATTTTATCATCTTTAAAAATGTATAATAACCCGCTGTCAAAATTGAGATCATCCAAATTATATGTTTATGTCTGCCCGTCTTTTCTTTCCTGTTTTAATCAATATGAATACAATAAAAATTAAAATTATTGCAGCCAGGCAAAGAAGGTAAATCATACCTGTTCCATTGTCGCCGGTTGCTTTAGTAATGGTGGTACTTAACATTTGGTACGATGGCACCATCCACTTTAAAACATACGCCTGCAACAAAACCAACAGGCAAATAAATAATAACATTATAAAGCTATGTTTAACCGTAAAGCGAAACAGGTCAGCCTCACGTCCTGTCAATCCTCCTGCGGCAGCAGCAACCGCTATGGATTGAGGGGAGATCATTTTGCCCACCACTCCCCCTGAAATATTTGCCGAAACTGTTATTACCGGGTCTACCCCAATTGAGGTTGCAGTGGTTGCCTGCAACTTGCCAAACAAAGCATTTGCAGACGTGTCGGAGCCTGTGATAAATACACCCAGCCATCCAAGTAAAGGGGCAAAGAATGGAAACAATTTACCTGTGTTTGCCAGCACCGCTGCCATTGTTAAAGTAATACCCGAATCGTTAACCAGGTAAGCAAAGCCCAAAACAGATGCGATAGTTAGAATTGGAAAACGCAATTGCTTTAGTGTAAGTGCAAGCACTTTACTGCCCTCTTTTATGCTTAAGCCGGTAAGAGGTATGGCACACAAAGCCGCTATAAAAATAGCTGTACCTGCTGCTGATAAATAATTGAACTTATAAACATGCGCAATCAAACCGCCTTGCTCATTAGCGATTTTCTCATGTAAACCAGGGAATTGAAAAGAGGTAGAACCAACAGCATTCAACAGGTCTTTTACAGGCTGCAATCCCCAGGCAATTACAATGACGGTAAGTAAAATAAATGGAGACCACGCTCTAACAATTACAGCAGTTGGATAGGTAACTAAACTTGTACTGGCAGGTGCAGTTTCGTTGGCAAACCTCCATATGTTTTTTGGTTTCCAGAAACGTAAAAAAATAATAAGAATTATGATCGAGCCAATACCTGCAATAACATCAGGCAAGGAGGGTCCTACAAAATTTGAGGCAACATATTGCAACACTGAAAATGATAGCCCTGAAACTAAAAGTGGCGGAAATACTTCCATAGTTTTCTTAAAACCAGCCATCAGTATTACCAAATAAAATGGAATAAAAACCGAAAGAAAAGGCAGTGTTCTGCCTACCATTTGTGAGATGGCCATTTCGGGGATGGAAGTTACCTGCGAAGCTACGGTTATGGGTATTCCGATAGAGCCAAAAGCAACGGGAGCAGTGTTGGCTATAAGGCAAATGCCCGCTGCATACAACGGATTGAAACCAAGCCCCACCAACATAGCGGCCGTAATGGCAACCGGGGCACCAAAGCCTGCCGTTCCTTCCAAAAAAGAACCAAACGAAAAAGCTATTAGCAAAGCCTGTATGCGCCGGTCAGAACTGATGGACGCCATGAAATGTTTTATAATCTCAAACTGCCCGCTTTTCACCGTAAGGTTAAAAAGAAACACTGCAGCAATAATGATCCAGCAAATAGGAAACAAGCCATACAAAGCCCCATTTGCTATACTTAATAAAGCAAGTTGTACGGGCATTTTATAAATGAATAGTGCAATGAGAAGTGCAACCAAAATGGCAAGGAGGCTGGCCTGGTAAACTTTCATTTTTTTAATCATCAACCCCCAAAATATAAACAACACAGGGATGATTGCAACCAGGGCGGAGACATTCAAATGATTAAGCGGATCGATAACCTGTTTCCAAACCATAAGTGTTTGATATATGGTAGAACATTAATAATGCAGTTGAAGATAACAGGAATTGCTTTAAACTAAATCAAATTTGTATGGCTAATGCAAAAAGTAATTACCTATTTTGCGCACCGGAATTAAACGTATGTTTCTTGTAAATTTTATTAACAAACAGCCATTATGAAATTAACTACCATTCTTACTTATGTGGCCTTTTCAGCAGCAGGCATCCTCTCCCAAACCCAGGATGTTCAGGCACAAAAAATAGGCTTGCAATTGTATAGTCTTCGCAACGAATTTAAAAAGGATGTACCCGGCACCCTGGCGCAGATAAAGCAGTTCAACATTAAACTGATTGAAGGAGGCGGCACCTATGGTTTACCCATGAAGGAGTACCAGGAACTTTTGAAGAAAAATAAATTAAAGATGGTGAGTGTTGGTGCGGACTTTAACCAGCTCGATAAAAACCCACAGGAAGTTGTAGACAATGCCAAAGCATTTGGAGCAAAATACGTGATGTGTGCATGGGTGCCTCACAAATCCGGAGATTTTACTATGCAGGAAATTGACAAGGCTATAGAAGTATTTAACAGGAGTGGCAAATTGCTTGCTGATAATGGTATTAAGTTTTGTTACCATCCGCATGGATACGAGTTCAGGCCGTACAAAGAAGGGACTATGTTTGATTACCTGGCCAGCAAAACTGATCCACGCTATGTAAATTTTGAGATGGATGTATTTTGGGTGAAGCATCCCGGGCAGGACCCGGTTGCATTGTTACAAAAATATCCCAACCGTTTTTTAATGATGCATTTAAAAGACCGTGCTCCGGGAACCAAAGGAAACCAGGAAGGCAACGCCCCCGACGAAACAAATGTTGTACTGGGAAAAGGTGATGTTGGTATTGCTGCTATTATGGCCGAGGCAAGAAAAAACAAAAAGATCAAGTACTATTTTATTGAAGATGAGTCGCCACATGCTGCCATGCAAATTCCACAAAGTTTACAATACCTTGAAACGCTCAAATAATATTGATCGTTAGCTCATAATGCCTATAGATTTTAGATAATCTTTGGTAATGTTGGCGCACTGCACCGGTGTTTTATCTTTTGATGGAACACTATCGAGTTCTACTATACCCCAACCTTTATAGTTGATATCTTTTAATGCTTTAAATACTGCAGGCAGGTCAACCCTGCCCTGGCCCAATTCAACAAAAGTATAGGCACCGGCATTGCCTGTAGGGTTATCCCGCACGTCTTTTAAATGCAGTGCATGCAAGCGGTCCTTGTATTGATAAATAGCTTTTGCAGGATCGCCACCCCCCTGCTTGTAATGAGCTATGTCCAGTTCCAGTTTTACATAAGCGGGGTCAGTTGCATTTAAAATAATGTCCACTTCTTCGGGAGTTTGACCCAGTTGACCCATGTGGTTATGATAATTGGTTTGCACCCCTATGGCCTGCGTTTGTTTTCCTATTTCGGTTAAGAGGTGCCCGTATTTCTCCAGATCTTCTTTTGATGGCGACCCTGTTTTTGGACGGGATGAGTTGGTAAGCTGTATGTTTTTGCCACCCAGTGTTTTTACAAAATTTGCATTGGCAACATGACTGGCTATTACACCTGCATCATCACCGGTATTAATGTTGGCATTACCACTGGAGAACATAGGTAATTCAAGCCTGTTATGTTGTAACAAGTCGCGTAACACTTGTGGATTAGCACCATAATCCTTTACTGTATTCGATCTTAATTGAATGCCTTTGAATCCAAGGGCCGCTATATCCTTTATTGCCTGAGCATCGTTGCCGGACCAGGTTATGGCCGAATAACCCAATTGTAAACCAGGCACGGCTGCACTTGATTTTTTTGATGATGCACAAGAGAAGAAAGTTAAACCTAAGGCTGACAGACTTGTTTGAGTAATAAATCTTCTACGTGATAAAGGCTTTGTCATTTTATAAGTTGTAAGTGGTGAGTTGTAGGATTTCTGTTGATGAAAGTGCTTTGGTTGGTGAAGCGTTAATAGTTGTTGGTTGTTATAAGTTGTCTGTTATTAAAAATTTACGGTAGTCTCAAAGAACCTTTTAAAAATAAGTCGTTGTAAGACTACCGTAAAATACCAAAGTACTATAAGCCATAAATTCTCATTCTTCATTTTCACTACTCATTGTTCACTCCTCACTTATAGACTACCGTAAAATACTTACCTCTGATAAACACCAAATTCTTCAGTATCCATTATCCATTATTCACTATTCATTATTTCATGCTCTACTATTAAATAACCCTTGCTTTGTCTCTAACCTTTTCATCAAGAAACTGCCAGTTAAAATAATTTTTTGCGTTGGTATAACTAATATCCTGAACAAGTTTGCCTATCCATTTAATATCGTTGGGCAACTCACCTGCTTCAATTTCCTTCCCAAATAAATTACAAAGTATCCGGCGGAAGTATTCGTGCCGTGGAAAGGATAGAAAGCTCCTGCTATCGGTAAGCATCCCAACAAAACGGCTGAGCAGACCTATATTTGATAAGGCATTTAATTGCTCAATCATTCCATCTTTTTGATCGAGGAACCACCAGCCCGAACCAAATTGAATTTTACCTGCTACTGAGCCATCATTAAAATTGCCTGTCATGGCTGCAAACAAGGCATTGTGGTTGGGATTTAAATTGTACAAAATGGTCTTAGTCAGTTTATTGTTGGTATCAAGTGTATTCAAAAATTTTGATAATGAAGTGCCCTGGCTATAATCGCCGATAGAGTCCCAGCCGGTATCAGGGCCAAGCTCTTGTAGCATGCGGCTATTATTGTTACGCATGGCTCCCAAATGGTACTGCTGTACCCATCCTTTTTCCCAATCCATCTCGGCAAAAAACACCAGCATTGCCGATTTAAACTTGTTTTTATTAAGAAGAGTTAATTCCTTACCAGAGCGAATCAAATCAAAAATTTGTACTATCTCACCACTTGTATAGTCTTCAGCATATAACTGTTCTAACCCATGGTCGGAGACCGTACAACCTGCCGCTGCAAAAAAGTCGTGGCGGCTCTGAAAGGCATTTAAAAAATCGCTATAGTTATTAATGGAAGTATCAGCAGCAGTTTCCAGGCGTTGCACATAGTTATTAAAGCTAACCGTACTGTCTACATTCATTGCCTGGTCTGGTCTAAAAGCGGGTAACACTGTTATCTCAAAAGCATCTTTTGAAAGTGCAAGGTGTTGCTTAAGATTATCAACCGGGTCGTCTGTCGTACAAACCAGCTTTACATTCATTTTGCGCAGCAGGGTTCTTACTGAATACTCAGCCGATTGCAGTTTTTCTGAGCACTCCTCATAGATATCCCTTGCTGTATCGCCGTTTAAAATAGTATTAATGTCAAAGTATCGCTGCAGTTCAAGATGCGTCCAATGATACAAAGGATTGCGCATGGTATAGGGTACCGTTTCACCCCACTTTTGAAATTTTTCCAAATCGCTGGCATCACCAGTAATAAATTTCTCATTAATGCCATTGGCCCGCATAGCCCGCCACTTGTAATGATCACCCTCCAGCCAGGCTTGTGAAATATTGTTGAATTGATGATCGGAAGCGATTAATGCCGGGGATAGATGGCAGTGATAATCAATTATCGGCATCTCTTTGGCAAAATCATGATACAACAGTACTGCAGTTGCATTGGTAAGCAGAAAATTTTCATCAAGAAATGGCTTCATTTTACAGAAATTTCAGTGTAGATAATTTGAGGAATGAATAGGCAATCGTTCTAAAAAAAAGATAAAAAGCTTTTACAGCTTATTAATGTTGTAAAAGCAATTTAAGCTGCAAAAAGTAAAGCTGCCTGCCAAGTCATTAAAACCTTTAGATATAACGTTGTAAACAAAAATCCACAATGTGGGGAGAAAAATATCTTATTCAACCATCTCAAAGATTTCAGCATTTTCAACACAAAAAAGTTTTCCACAAGCAATCCTATACTAATATTCAGCTAACCGAATCCAAATGATTGCAATATTGGTCACATTCAGTTTTTTTAATACTCTTCACTTAAATATAATTGTGGAACCAAACATTAAAAAAATATCCTAAATTTTAATCAATATAAAGGTTTATAAATACATGAAAAATGAAGTTTTGATTATTTGGATTATTAATGAAGTTTGTGAATAACTTCTTTCAAATTTTATTATAAGGTTTGATTTTTGAAGCTATTTTTCTTTTCCTTTACACTCAAATTAAAGCAAGCAAAATGGAAACCTCTACCATTATATCATCCTTTGAAAAAGCTGAGAAGCTTACACCCAAGGATATGATAAGAAAACACATTGCTGATCCTACCCATAAAATAACTGAAGAGGAATTTGACAAATTAATAGTAGGAGTCTTCAGTTCAGATGCTGTAGATACAACTGTTCGTCTTCATTCTTAAATACATATTTCATTGGTCTTATTGCTGCCATCTTTTATGACAGTGGCCTAACTCTTATGTGAACTTTAAACCGCTGGCTGGTAACTTTTACTGTTGTTTCAAAGAATTCTTTTTAACGCACCATCCCGTCATGTCAGCACCTGCATGGTCATCCATTTCTCTCTACTCTTCATCCATCGATGTTGCCTTATAATCTGTACTGTTTGATTGAATAAAATTTCAAACAAAAAAAAATTGATAAATTGTTTGTTCAAACGCTTTCTGAATGAACATTTTACTTGCCGGTAAAAAGCTTTGGATCTTTGCCACCATCATCATTATTGTAGGATGCTCATTTGTGCTGCTCACCCACCGGTCTGCTGTTGATTTTACTGCACAAGTCAAACCTATCATTAACAAAAATTGCATTACCTGCCATGGTGGAGTAAGGCAAAAAGGTGGCTTTAGCCTTTTGTTTAGAGAGGAAGCTCTTGCAAAGACCAAATCAGGAAAGTTTGGAATTGTGCCGGGCGACCCAGGCAAAAGCGAAATGATCAGGCGTTTGTCATTGAAGGATCCCGAAGAGCGCATGCCTTACAAACACGATAAGCTAAGCGCTGAAGAAATAGAAACATTAACACGCTGGGTGAAAGAAGGAGCAAAATGGGGAAAGCATTGGGCCTATGAACCTGTTACTCCTACTCCCCTCCCAAGTGAAAATTCCTTTTTCAGTTTTTTTAAAACTGATAAGAAGCGGGTGCAGAATGAAGTAGATGAATTTATTAAAGCAAAGCTGGATGAGCAAGACCTTACACCCTCGCGGGAGGCAAATAAAAACGTATTACTAAGAAGGGTGAGTTTAGATATTATTGGCATGCCTGCACCGGATAACATTGCCGACAAATATTTAAACGACCCTGGTGAACATGCCTACGAAACATTGGTAGACAACTTGCTTGCATTACCATCGTATGGAGAAAAGTGGACCTCGATGTGGCTCGATCTTGCCCGTTATGCGGATACCAAAGGTTACGAACGAGATGACAGCAGAAATATTTGGTCGTACCGCGACTGGCTGATAAAAGCCTTCAATAATGATAAACCGTACGACAAGTTTTTAATAGAACAAATGGCAGGCGACCTGTTGCCAAATGCCACCGACGAACAATTTATTGCAACTGCGTTCCATCGAAATTCTATGACGAACGATGAGGGTGGTACTGATAATGAAGAGTTCAGAACATCGGCTGTGATGGACAGAATTAATACTACCTGGCAGGCAACCATGGGTACCACATTTGCCTGTGTACAATGCCACAGTCACCCTTACGATCCTTTTAAGCATGAAGACTATTACAAGTTCATGGCGTTTTTTAATAACACCAGGGATGAAGACACCCAAGCTGATTACCCCCTGTTACGCCAGTATAATGACAGCATGCAACAGAGAGTAGATGAAGTAGTGAGTTGGGTAAGAGTAAACACGAATAACCAAAAAGCCCACGAGGTACAAAGTTTTTTAAAAACATGGCAACCAGCTTACAACTCACTTACCTGCGACAGTTTTACAAATAGCGAACTTAATGATACCAAATGGTTGGCATTCAGGCAGAATGCCGTGTGCCGTTTAAAAAATGTGGACCTCACCAATAAACACGAACTTATTTACCGTTACCAGGCTTATGGACCGGGGGGTGTTTGGCAAATACACCTGGATCAGCCAAATGGAAAAATCATTACTACTGTCTCGCTGGCACAAACAAAAGGTGGTTGGACTATTACAAAGACCCCTATTTCTTTAAGTGAAGGAACTCACGACCTATATTTTACTTATACCAACAAAGGCATAAAAAAACCTACTGATAATGGAGCGCTATTCGATTGGTTTTATTTTACAGAAGGGTTTCCAGGAGTTGATAAGACAGGTAATAAAAAAATGGCAGAACAATACTGGTCGTTGCTTACAGCCAATGTGCCTACTACGCCTGTTATGTATGACAACCCTGACTTTATGAAGCGGGCAACTTATGTTTTTGACAGGGGCAACTGGCTTATCAAAACAAATAAAGTAGCACCGGATGTACCACAATCTTTAAATGCCTTTCCTGCCAATGCACCACGAAACAGGTTAGGTCTTGCCATGTGGTTAACATCGAACGAAAACCCTCTTACAGCCCGCACTATGGTTAACCGGGTTTGGGAACAATTGTTTGGTACCGGCCTTGCCGAAACATTGGAAGACCTGGGCTCACAGGGCATACCACCAACCCATCCTGAATTGCTGAATTGGCTCAGCTATCGTTTCATGCATGACGACAAATGGAGCATGAAAAAACTGGTACGGTTAATAGTAACAAGTGCCACCTACAGGCAGGATTCTAAAGTAACCCCGGAGCAGTTGAAAATTGATCCCTATAACAAATGGTATGCAAGAGGTGCAAGGGTGCGCCTGTCTGCGGAGCAATTAAGAGACCAGGCACTTAGCATAAGCGGATTGATTAGTGCAAAAATGTATGGACCGGGTGTGTTTCCTTTTCAGCCTAATGGCATTTGGCTTTCGCCATGGAATGGTGCCCAGTGGAAACAAAGCAAAGGAGAAGATCAATACCGAAGGGCCTTGTACACTTATTGGAAACGCTCTGCGGCCTATCCTTCAATGCTTACGTTTGATGGTGTGTCTAGAGAAATTTGCTCGGTGAGAAGAATTCGCACGAACACTCCATTACAAGCTCTTACAACTCTAAACGATTCAGCATATATAGACATCGCAAGGAGTCTTGCCAAAAGAATGCAAACAATGTCGGCCGGTGATATTTCAAAACAAATTAGCTCAGGCTATTTGATGGCTGTAGGTAATACCATTAACAATAATAGTCGCAAAGCTCTTGAACAGCTCTATAACAAAGCTTATTTAATTTATAAAGAGAACCCCGTAAAAGCCTGCGAAATGAATGGCAACCAGGGCGATAATACCGATGCTATTTCCGCTGCATTAACGGTAGTGGCTAATGCAATTTTAAATTTAGATGAGGTGGTTATGAAGAATTGAGTGGTGAGTTGAGAATGAAGAATTATGAGTTGTGAATTATGAGTTATAAAGAAAGCCGTCATGCTGAGTTTATCTCAGCATCTCCTGGAGAACATAACACACATCACCCATGAGATCCCGAAATAAATACGGGATGACGGGATGGATAAAAAAATTGGATTTATAATAATTACATGACACAAAAAGATTTACATAACCAGCGGTTACTAAAAGAAGCAGAGGCATCTGTAATGCGTATGCATACCCGTCGTCACTTTTTAAAAGAGAGTGCTATGGGTTTAGGTGCGTTGGCACTTGGCTCATTCATGGGTGGGTGTACCAACAAGACTTCACATAACAGTATAGCTTTTGATCCTGCACACCCGCTGATGCCGAAGTTGCCACCATTTGCTGCGAGGGCTAAAAGTGTTATTTACCTGCACATGGCTGGTGCACCTTCTCAGCTTGAACTTTTTGATTTTAAACCTGAGCTTGCTAAAATGGATGGACAGGACTGTCCTCCCAGCCTTTTAAATGGTAAGCGTTTTGCTTTTATTAGAGGAGTACCAAAAATGTTAGGTCCGCAGGCTGCCTTTGCCCGCCATGGGCAATGTGGTGCATATGTTAGCGAAAACATGCCTCATCTTGCCACTGTTGTTGATGATATTACATTTTTAAAAGCGGTTACTACCGACCAGTTTAACCATGCACCCGCACAGCTAATGGTGCACACAGGTTCGGCACGCCTCGGCAGGCCCAGCCTTGGTTCGTGGGTAACTTATGGGTTAGGTACCGAGAACCAGAACTTACCGGGGTTTGTAGTTTTAACCAGCGGTGGTCGCACCCCCGATGCCGGCAAAAGCGTTTGGGGCAGTGGTTTTTTACCAAGCGTTTACCAGGGTGTGCAATGCCGCAGCGAAGGAGATCCCGTGCTGTTTATCAAAGATCCGAACGGCATGGACCGCGATCTTCGCAAGGCAAGTATAGATGCCATTAACCAGGTTAATGCAGAAGAGTACAAAGAATACAATGATCCGGAAATTCTATCACGTATCTCTCAATACGAAATGGCCTACAAAATGCAGATTGCTGCTCCAGAGGTTATGAATATTGACAATGAACCGCAATACATTCATGACATGTATGGTACGCAACCAGGTAAGCCATCATTTGCAAATAATGTGTTGCTGGCCCGCAAACTGGTGGAAAAAGGTGTTCGGTTTGTGCAACTATTCGATTGGGGTTGGGACAGCCATGGCACCGACTCAAGCCTGGCGATAGACATTGGTTTTATCAACAAATGTCGCGAGGTAGATAAGAGTACTACCGCCCTGCTTCTCGATTTAAAACAACGCGGTATGCTGGAAGACACACTGGTAGTTTGGGGTGGTGAGTTTGGCAGAACACCCATGATGGAAAACAGGGAAGGCAAACAAAACCCATACAAGGGCCGCGACCACCACACCGAAGCCTTTACCATTTGGATGGCGGGTGCAGGAATTAAAAAAGGCTTTAGCTATGGAGAAACAGACGAAATAGGTTACAGTGCTATCAGTGGTAAAGTTGAACCTTTTGATATACAAGCCACCATCTTAAACCAACTTGGTTTTGATCACGAAAAGTTTACCTACGATTTCCAGGGAAGGCCATTTAGATTAACTGATACGAGAGGAAAAGTAATTAATGAGATTTTGAGCTGAAAACATACAGTCATTGGTCAATAGTCATTAAGGTATTAGTAATTGGTCAAAGGAATAGTGGGGTCTTTAAGGCATACGAACTTTGATCATTGCTTCATCAAAAATTCTGAGATTATCAACATAAAACGTACTTCTTACTTTCTACCCTTTACAACTTATAATTTACAACCCATAACTTAAAACTCTTTTGAAACGTAGAAAATTTTTACAAAATACTGCCTCAGCAACTACTGCTTTATTACTGGCTAAACTTGATGCATTTGCCTCACCACTGATAAACTCACAAATGAAAAATGATTACAAACTTGTGGTACTTGGTACCAGTTGGGGATTTACGGGCACCGTAGATTCTTTTTGTGCCAAAGCAAAAGCTGAAGGTTATGATGGTATAGAAATGTGGTGGCCAACAACCAAAGAAGGACAGGATGAATTATTTGCCGCCCTTAAAAAACACAGCCTGCAGGTTGGTTATTTAGTTGCTGGTCATGAGAGTAACTTCAATGATCATTTTGCTTCATTTAAAAAAATGATAGATGCGGCGGCGGGCAACAGTTATCCAATGCCATTATACATTAATTGCCACTCAGGAAAAGATTACTTTTCGTACGATGACAATAAACGCCTCATTGACCATACACTGGACCTGGCAGCAAAAACCGGCTTGAAAATATGCCATGAAACGCACAGGTCGCGGATGTTGTATGCCGCACCCATTGCAAGAAATTTTATTGAAAAAACACCTGGCTTGCGCCTTACGCTGGATGTGTCGCATTGGTGTAATGTGCATGAAAGTTTATTGACTGACCAACAGGAAACCATGAACCTTGCACTGCCCAGGGTAGATCATATACATGCCAGGGTGGGCCATCCCGAAGGTCCACAGGTAAACGATCCACGGGCACCGGAATGGGAGCCTGCCGTTAAAGCCCATTTTGCCTGGTGGGATGCAATAGTAAAAATGAAAAAGGAGCAAAGTGAAACAATTACTTTTCTTACCGAATTTGGCCCTCCTGACTACATGCCTACCGAACCATATACACGTAAACCACTGGCCGATCAATGGGCTGTTAATGTACACATGATGCAACTGCTACGGAAGAGGTATGGCTAATAAAATCAAATTCATCTCTTATAATTCACACAACAACCCTCAGTTGAACCCACCAGCTTTCCCTTTTCATGATTGAATTAATTGGTCATTTTCATCCACTGCTTGTTCACCTGCCTATAGGCATTTTATTAATTGGCCTTTTGTTGCAATGGCTTTCTGGCAAACCCAACTATACAGGTATTCAACCAGCAGTTAAGGCTATTTTTTTAGTTGGCACTATTACCGCTTTATTCTCCTGCATTACGGGCTACATGCTCTCCATCAGCGATGATTATGATCAATCTTTGATCAACTGGCACATGTGGTTTGCTATTGGCGTTTTATTGCTTTCTGCCATTCTTTATACAAAAGAAGCAAACCCAAACGTGCAGGTAAACAAAACTGTACTATCACTTTCGTTGCTTGTAACGATAATGATAACGGGTCACCTTGGCGGATCTTTAACTCATGGATCGGATTATATCAGTAAACCTTTTGCCCGCCTTTTCAGCGCTGACAGCAATGCAGTAACAACTATTAAACCTTTGCCCAATGTGCAGGAAGCTATTGCTTACAATGATGTGATACGTCCCATTCTGCAAACCAAATGTTACTCGTGCCACAATGCCAACAAGAAAAAAGGTGGGTTGCGCATGGATGATATTTTACTATTGATGAAGGGAGGAAAGAATGGAAAGGTAATTGACCTTACCCTTACAGATAGCAGTGAATTGTTACAACGTTTGTTGTTGCCTGTAGACAATGAAGACCACATGCCGCCAAAGGAGAAACCACAACCTACAGAAAGCCAAATAGCATTGATACATTGGTGGATCAGCAGTCGTGCTGACTTTACAAAAAAAGTTAAAGAACTTCCCCAGACTGATGTGATTAAGCCTTTATTGCTGGCCTTACAACAGCCTTTAATTAACAACGAGGTTAAGCCTGTCATCCCGGCAAAGCCGGTAAAAAAAGCAGATGAAAAAGTACTGGCTGAATTACAAAAAGTTGGCATAACCATATTGCCTGTAGCACAAAGCAGCAACTATTTATCAGTAACGATTTCAGATAAAAAAATCATTTTAAAAAAGGATATTGAATTGTTTGATAAAATGAAAGACCAGTTGATCTGGTTGAAAATTGAAGATGCAGTTATTGATGATGAGGCAGCAAAATTGATAGGAAGGTTAAGTAATTTGATGAGGCTTAATTTATCAGGATGCAAGTTGACAAGTAAGGGCTGGAAGGAGTTTCAACTATTGAAAAATCTGGAATATTTAAACGTGGTTAGCAGTAATGCGGAAGCAACAAATATTGCGGCTTTCCAACAAAACAAACACCTTCAATCCATCTACCTTTTTGGCTCCAATGTAAAACCTTCGGATATAGTAATGCTTCAAAAGCTATTTCCAAAAACAAAAATAGATTCCGGCAATTACCAGGTACCAACTTTGGTAACAGATACGACTAAAGTAATGCCTCCAAAAGTGTAATGCTCATGCTAAACATTTAACGATATTTAGAACAACCAACTACCTGTAATTTGTCTAATACACCAAACTCTTTAAAACGCACATTAACCCCGGTAATGTTATGGGGACTTGGTGTAGGGTATGTTATCTCAGGCATGTACTTTGGCTGGAACCTTGGCCTTGAACAAGGCGGCACGCTGGGTTTAGCGATAGCTACTTTTTTCATCATCATCATGTATGTAACGTTTACGTTTAGTTATAGCGAACTGGCCTGTGCCATACCAAAAGCAGGGGGGGCTTTTGATTATGCAACCCGTGCTCTTGGTAAAGACCTGGGCTTTATAGCCGGCATGGCGCAGAACATCGAATTTATTTTTGCACCACCTGCAATTGCTTTTGCCATAGGTGCTTATTTCAATTTATTCTTTCCCCAAATACCCATATTGGCTGTAGCCATTTTTGCATACGTAGTTTTTACTGCATTAAATATTTATGGGGTTAAAGCAGCAGCCATTTTTGAGTTGACGATCACCATTTTGGCCGTTGGTGAACTGTTGTTGTTTGCCGGTATAACCTTACCTCATTTTCAATTGTCGAATTTGCAGCACAATGCTTTGCCCCATGGAGTGAAAGGTATTTTTGCGGCCATACCCTTTGCCATTTGGTTCTTTCTGGCAATCGAAGGTGTAGCCAACGTAGCAGAAGAAGCCATCAACCCTCAACGTACCATATTATTTGGCTTTGGATCGGCACTGTTAACACTGGTGATTTTATGCCTGCTCACCTTTACAGCATCGCTAGGTGTTGGCGGTTGGGAGGCGATCGTTTATAAGCCCGATGGCACTGCATCTGATTCTCCCCTGCCTTTAGCACTGGCAAAAATTGTGGGCAACAACAACCTCTTATACCATCTTTTAATTACCGTGGGATTGTTTGGGTTGATCGCCAGCTTTCATGGAATTATATTGGCAGCAGGCCGATCTAGTTTTGAATTTGGCCGGGTAAACTTTGCACCTAAAGCCCTGGGTAAGATCCATCCCAAATTTCAGACCCCGGCCAATTCTTTACTGGTCAATATGGGCATCGGCATTGTGGCATTGCTTACCGGTAAGACTGCTGAGATCATTACCATATCAGTTTTTGGCGCATTAACGCTTTACATTATTAGCATGATATCACTGCTTCAATTACGTAAAAAAGAGCCCGGTATGGAGCGACCTTTTAAGGTGCCCATGTATCCTTTGTTTCCATTGGTCGCACTGGTGATCGCGGTTTTCTCCATTATTGCTATGACCATCATTAATGGTCAACTGGCTCTTTTTTACTTTTTACTGATGGGGGTTTGTTATGTGGCTTTTAAGGTGGTGAAGAGATGCTGAACAATTTAAAATAACGACGGAATACAGTCTGCCGTTTCAACGGGAATTCCGGTAACCTAATAATCCCTTTATTGTTAACATAAATTATCAATAAAAAACTCCTGCCCTCCAATACCAAAACTTTGAATATTGCCGGTTAAAGTCACCACACCTTTATGGCCCGATACAGGTGGCATAAAGCGGAATGAGGTAATGGTTACAAATACTTCTGTGGGCGATCATACAAGACTGCTGGTTGCTGCGCAATGTTTAATTAAAAAAATATAAAAAGACACCATCCAAAAACAGTCATTTACAATTGGTGGTTTTAGGCGCTAGCAAATTCCCGTTTTAAAAGCTATTTTAATTTTATAAAAAGAAATACCGCTAACACAAACAAAAGCAAAATGAGCAGTAACAATAAAATAGAAATCCTTTTACAACAATAATTAAATAGCCTTATCAAAACATCGTCCGATTGTTTATCATCCGGTTTAGCCACCAACCATTTATCGTTGGGCGATGCCGGAACATTATCCGCTTTACCACCTAAGCCATTTACTTTATCAGACAGTCCCTTAATGTACCTGTTAAAAATCATTCTCCAGGGGTCGGTTACCGGCATTGACTGACGAACATATTTTAATATGGACAGGTTTCTCATTCCAATTGTTAGTATTTGTTCGGCCGTACTTACAGGAATATTAAATTGAAAGCTTCCGATAATTCGCCTGGTATTTCTGTAAAAACGTGCCTGCTGCACGAGTACTTTAAACAGTTGCCCTTTTACAACTGTTGAAGGCAATTCTATAGTTAACAATCCGGGAATATTTTTTATAAAACCACCCGGAATTGGGATGTAATTAATGTCGGAACTTATAAAGCTGAAGCTATGCTCATCCTCCTTTATTATTTGCGTTGGCGTTAAGCGTGTATATGGTTCAAGCGCTATAATATCATCCACTTTAACTTCGGGCATGTATACAATGATTTTGCTTTCCCTGGGCAGGTTATTCCAGTGTATCAATAAAAGATCCGGGCCGATCAACTGATCGTTGCCAACATTTGCAGTGGCTGAGGTATGCCGTGCGATTATTTGACCATCAATTGCATCCTGCGTCAGGTTAAATTGGGAGGGTTTTATTTCGAAAGTATGCTGTAAGGTGTGTGTAGCCGAACTGCCCGGATTATCAGAATTGGCAATCGCCAGGTTACGCTGCGATAAATTATCACTGGAGCCAGGTGTTGCGTTTGGCTGTGTTGGATCGCCTGCAAAAAAAACTTCAGCAACCAAACATTGATGAATGCCACGAATGCTTGTCTGCAAATTAACCGGTGTAACTGCATGCGTTGTATCATTTGTTAAAGGGATCGTTTGTGCCGGTTGATTAAAGTCGAGCCAGCATCCAAAATAAACAACGGTTTCGGTATTTCCGGCAGCAGGCAAGTCTTTCATATTTAAAGGATCGGCCTGGGATGAGACTGAGGTATAATTGTTTCGGGCTCCCGCAAAAAACGGAATGGAACTTATTATACCTCCCTCCTGTCCCACCAGAGAAATTGTGGCATTGCCCATCCCGGCCCTGCGGTAGGTAGTTGCAGGATTGTATTGCATGGCGGTGCCGGCTGTATTGAACAATCGGAAAAATACTTTTACATGTCCGGCATCGTTACCATTTGCTGGTGGTAAGGTTGGTATAGGTGCTTTGTATCGAACTTTTGCAACAGCATAATTAAATACTTTTTTACCATTAATAGTTTCCCATCCATTCCAAATGACTGGCTTCCTGGTCAGGATCTATGTCGTTAAAAGGATGAAGTTGATCTCCCGGGTAGATGGTTCTGTTATTAAACCTCCTGAGCAACAGATCTATGAATGCACTGGCTGAAGTACCATGGGGAAGACCAGTATGAGCAGGATCCCAAATGGGGTAACCATCTTCTGTTATTTTAAAAACCTTTAAATCAACACTCAACCAGGAGACAGGCCCATCCAGCATATATGGATTAGGCGCTTTAATTAAATTAATAACCGAGGCGCAATGATTTTGCAATAAAGTGGCTACTATTCTTACATCTTCTTTTGTTGCTAACGGGTCTGCAAATGTAAAAGCACTGTTGGAGGTAAATAAAACATTGAAAACAAAGGTAACTTTTTGCGGAATATCTGGCGGGAGTGACGGGTTTTCAAATATGGTGCGTGCATAAATTGCTAACATGCCCGGAACAAGTCCACCCCCCGAAAACGATGTAAAGGCAATGGTTGGCGGCACAGTAAAACCACCAAGCTCAGAAGGCAGAAAGCCATCGTACACTACATAAAAAGCATTTTGAAATAACGCATTACCAGCCGGCTGGGCATCTACTTCTAAAACAGAAAAGGTACTTCGGTCTGTGATGATTTCGGAATGTTGATGGGCAATTCGTATAAATTTTGCATACTCGCATGGGCGGCCACCAGTATCAACCGTAAAGAGCATGTAATTACCGGGAATTGCAATGTTAGGATTGGTTGGAATAATGGCGGTAATGGTATTACCAACTGTATTAAAATCAAGGTTGATAGCCCGCTGATCCGGATTAAAGGCATGGGTAGAAGAACCGCAACGCATTAGTACAACTTTACCAATAATTGAAGCATTGTTTGTTACTACATTTATTGAAGCACCATAAGTTGCAGAAACCGGACATGCTACTATCTGTGGCCTGGATCCTGCGGGATAATGAGGCACATATATTTCTATACTTTTCTGCTCATTTCCGGGGGGAACATCGGGTTGGCCCGTACCCGGTGCACCAATTAAATTACCACCTGCAGTCCAAACATTTCCATCGGGCATTAATAAAGCTGACGAATGATAGTTTCTGACTTTAGTAGGATTCTCAACAGGGTTTATGGAAGTCCAGACACCGGTTGTTGGATTATATAATTCAGGATTCCCGAAAAAACTACCCCTGTCCTTTTAAAAGTGATCAACCAGTTAGACTCAGTTATTAAAGAAATGCGTCATGTTGCACATAACATGATGCCGGAGGCTTTGCTGAAATTTAATTTGGGCGATGCCATCCAGGATTTTTGCGACGGGATAAACGAAAGCCATATTATTAAGATGAAATTTACCCAGATTGGATCGCTACAGGCACTTAGCCAATCCAACGCCATCGTTTTATATCGCATAATACAGGAACTTACCAATAACGCGCTGAAACACGCAAAGGCTGAAAACATTTTTATACAGATCACCAAACACCAGCAAGGCATTACCATAACTGTAGAAGACGACGGGATAGGTTTTAATTCGTTGGCACCACCCAATACAAAAGGCGACGGTTTGAAAAACTTACAAACGAGGATTGATTATTTAAAGGGAAGCTGGGACATAAAATCGGAGATTAATAACGGCACTTCTATAAATATTGAAATACCTGTTTAATATGAAAGGGAAGACAATAGAAATACTGCTGGTAGACGATCACGCCCTTGTTATAGAAGGAATGAAAGCCCTGCTCGAAAAAATGCCTTTAATAAATGTAGCCGGTACGGCGGGTAATGCATTTGAAGCGATAGCCCTTTTAAAAAAAATGAAGGTAGATATTGCCTTTATAGATGTCAACCTGCCTGATATTAGCGGTATAGAGCTCTGCGCCAAAATAACTAAGGAGTTTCCTGGTGTACAGGTTATAGCATTAAGCACTTTTCAACAAAGCAGCTATGTAAACCAGATGATAGGTAATGGCGCAGTTGGTTACCTGGTAAAAAGTGCCGGCAAGCAGGAAATTGAAGAGTCCATTCAATCTGTATGGGCAGGAAAGATGTATTTTAGTTCGGGTATAAATAACCGGCAAGACCCTGCAAAAGATAATGAACCTCCAACCCTTACAAAAAGAGAAAAAGAGGTGATGAAACTAATTGCCGAAGGCAAAACGAGCCACGAAATAGCCTCCAAACTATTTTTAAGTATTTACACTGTTGACACCCACCGAAAAAACCTGCTCACCAAATTTGAAGTAAACAATACCGCGTTATTAATAACCATTGCCGCCAAATTTGGGATGTTATAATGCTTGGAATGAAAAAAATCGATAATCCTTTCAAATGAATCTTCCATTGTTGTTTGCTATTTCGTCATTTTTAACCTGCCATTACTTTCACCTGATAAAAACTCTCAATCCTTTGTATCTTTTGCCCACCAATGCATGTATATGAATATTGAAGAAATTATAGTTGAAGTAAAACAACACCCCGGTGGAAAAGTAAAAATTGCCTTCACAGATATTGACGGCATTTTAAGAGGAAAATATATTTCGACAGAAAAATTTTTGAATGCGATTGAAACAACATCAGGTTTTTGCAATGTAATTTTTGGTTGGGATGTTGCTGATGCAGCTTACGATAACAATAGTTATACGGGATGGCATTCGGGTTATCCTGATGCTGACGCCAAAATAGATATTACTACTTATCGCAAAATTCCATGGGAGCAGGATACGCCTTTTTTTCTTGGTGAAATGATGACTACTGATGAAAAACCAGCGCATTTTTGTCCGCGACAATTATTAAAGAAAGTGTTGGATGATGCAACGGGCATGGGATTCAAGCCGGCATTTGCACAGGAGTTTGAATGGTACAATTTCGCCGAAACACCACAAAGTATTCACGATAAACAGTATAAAAACCTGGAGCCAATAACACCCGGTATGTTTGGTTACTCCATACTAAGGACATCTTTACAAAATCCATTTTTCAACAGCCTGTTTTCGCAGCTAAAAGCATTTGGTATTCCATTGGAAGGTTTGCATACAGAAACAGGTCCCGGTACTTATGAAGCAGCAATACAATATGCCGATATTTTAACCGCAGCAGATCGTGCTGTTTTATTCAAAACATCTGTAAAAGAAATTGCTTACCAGCATGGCATCATGGCAACATTTATGGCTAAGATTAATGAGAACCTGCCTGGTTGCGGCGGCCATGTACATCAAAGTTTGTGGAATACAGAAGGTAACAATGCTTTTTATGATAGCTCAGACACAGCCAAAATGAGCGATACAATGCGACAGTACGTAGCGGGTCAATTGCTTTGTCTACCCGAGCTGTTACCTATGTATGCTCCCACCATCAACAGTTATAAAAGATTGGTTGAAGGTGCATGGGCTCCTACAACTCTTACATGGGGTTTGGACAACCGAACCGTTGCTTTACGTGTATTGGCAGGCGGTGCAAATTCATGCAGGCTCGAAACACGGGTTATAGGAGCCGATGTAAATCCATACCTGGCTATGGCTGCAGCGTTGGCAAGCGGGCTTTATGGCATCAGGCATAAACTCATTTTACAACCACCAACAACAGGTAATGGTTATGCCGATCGTTCGCATGGCACCCTCCCATCAACCCTTGCAGAAGCAACCGCTAAAATGAAACAATCTGCCATAGCCGCTGAAATTTTGGGTGAACCATTTGTTCAGCATTTTGTGGAAACAAGAGAATGGGAATGGAAGCAACATCTTAAAGCAGTGACCGATTGGGAGATAAAGCGGTACTTTGAAATTATTTAAAAGTAAAGGGTCAAAGCAATTTTAAATTTTGCTTTTTACTTTACTTTTTCCTTTTGACTTTATCCTTTTGAATTTTTACTTTTTACTTATTCCACCAAATGATCTACCAATATAATTTTCCAACCACTATTCGTTTTGGTGCAGGGTCCAGCAAAGAGTTGGGAGACTATCTTTTAAAAAACGATCTGAAAAGCCCATTGTTGGTAACCGATTCAACTGTAAGTAACCTGGATTTTTTTAGGTTGATTACAGCTGACCTGCAAAGGAAAAATATCTCGGTTGAAGTATTTAACGACATCCATAAAAACCCGGTAAAATCAGATGTATACAAAGGGACCGATGCATACGATGCCACAGGCCGAGATTGTATTATTGGCATTGGAGGTGGCGCTGCTTTGGATGTGGCGAGGGCTATTGTGTTACGGGTTTTCCATCGCGAAGACCTGTTTAAATATGATGATTTAATTGGCGGTGATGTGTACGTTACCAATGATGTACCGCATTTTATAACGATACCTACCACCGCCGGCACGGGCAGCGAAGTAGGTCGCAGCGCTATCATTGCTGATGATGAAACCCATCAAAAGCGGATCCTGTTTTCGCCTAAACTACTGGCTAAAGTTGTGTTTGCAGATCCTATGCTAACCATGGATGTTCCCGCCCACATTACTGCTGCAACAGGCATGGATGCACTAACCCATAACATGGAAGCCTACCTGGCAAAAATGCATCATCCCATGTGCGAAGGCATAGCTATTGAAGGAATTAAACTGATCAGCAAATCACTGGTGCAGGCCGTAAAAAATCCTGATGTAGAATCAAAAAGCAACATGCTTATTGCTTCGCTGATGGGTGCTGTAGCATTTCAAAAAGGATTGGGGGTAGTGCATTCCCTGGCACATCCGTTAAGCGCTTTGATCGATACACATCATGGACTGGCCAATGCGGTTAACCTGCCTTATGGAATGCAATTTAATGTTGAAGGAAGTGAGGAAAAATTCAGGCAAATTGCCAGGGCACTCGAACTTAAAAACGATAGCCCGCAAATGGTAATAGACTATCTGTTTGAGTTGAATTCTATCATAAACATACCACACCGGTTGCGGGATATATCAGTTACAGAAGCGCATATAGAAACCCTGAGCGATCTGGCGATTGCCGATTTTGCTCATCCAAATAATCCAAGACCGGTAACAAGGGATGACTTTAAAATGATGTATCAAAAGGCATATTAAAATCTGATAGGACTATGCAGCAAAATGTGTATTTACTAACCCAGTTATTTTGCTCACCTACCAAACGGTATTTTATCTTTAACATTTGATAAGTCTTATTCTTAGAAGTTAATATGAAAATCAGGATTGGTATCAGTTACTCAACCATAAACCTGCACAACTATTACACATGGTTTGAACGTGCCGGTCTTAGTGCAGAGGTTGCGTTGATTGACCTGTCGTTTCTGCAAAACAACCTCCATGACTTTTCTTTATGTGATGGATTTATGCTTACCGGTGGCGATGATGTAGACCCTGCTTTTTATGATGGGCAACCTACCTATCCGAACATGCCTCCCTCGTTTCATCCCCGCAGGGATACCTTTGAAAAATTAATGATTGAACATGCTATGCTACACCAAAAACCCCTGTTGGGTATATGCCGTGGGCTGCAAATAATAAATGTTTTTTATGGTGGCAAATTATTACAGGACCTGGGAGAAGAAGGAAACGCCATACATAAATCAGCAGGAGGTGTCGATAAAGAACACGACGTTTCTATTGAAGTTGCTACGCTGCTACATGAGATCACAAACAGTAACATGGGTTCCACTAACAGCGCACATCACCAGGC
>JBBQVY010000005.1:0-51264 GCA_038211085.1 Chitinophagales bacterium
AAATTTCGGCTAAAAATTTATTTACCTCTTTTCTGAATTTCATCCCTTATAGCAATAGCCCGAATGTAATCCTCCTGGTCTAAAACCTCTGTAAGTAAACTATTCAATTCCTCCAGGCTCAGGCCACTGAGATCATCGCGGCTTCCAGGCTCAGCAATGGTGGTGGTGGTAGGTGAACCCTTTTTCTTTCCACCGGGTGCGTCTTCCATTAATATGCCAGCACTTTCCAAAATATGATCGTAGGTAAAAACCGGGCAACCAAACCTTACGGCTAACGCAAGCGCATCACTGGTCCGGCTGTCAATTTCAACAGTATCGTGGTCGTTTACACATACTAGTTTCGAATAAAAAATTCCCTCTTGCAGGTCACTTATAATGATCTCGTGCAGGTCAACATTAAAAGCATTCATGAAATTTTTTAAGAGGTCGTGTGTTAAGGGACGGCTGGGTTGCATACGCTCAAGCGCAACAGCAATTGCTTGTGCTTCAAAACCACCAATAACAATGGGCAGGCGACGGAGGCCATTTACTTCTCCCAAAACCACGGCATACGAATGTGTTTGCGTTATGCTATGCGATAAGGCTACTATTTCCAATTCAATTTTCTTCATACCTGCTATAATCTTCAGGGTTTAATTAGCGCAAATGTAAAGATTTGTGTTTTTAAAGCTCAACTTTTATACACCATAAAAAATTGTAAGTTTCAAAGGGCATTCATTTTTCTATAATGCAACAACAATACAATCAATTTATAACCTGGTTTGCTGTGGCTATTGTTTGTTACATTTGCCTTCCAAAAAAATGCAGTAATTATCTATGATCAATGTTTCTTTTCCTGATGGTGCGGTAAGGCAATTTGAACCCGGGGTAACCTCTATGGAAATTGCTAAATCAATAAACGAAGGACTGGCACGCAAGGTTTTGGCCGCGAGTGTAAATGGTGATGTGTGGGATATGAGCCGGCCTATTGACAACGATGTAACTATTAAATTTTTATCGTGGGACGACCTTGAGGGTAAGTCCACCTTTTGGCATTCATCGGCACACTTAATGGCCGAGGCTTTAGAGGCAGTTTTTCCCGGGGTTAAGTTGG
The DNA here is from genome assembly GCA_038211085.1 of Chitinophagales bacterium. Taxonomy (GTDB): domain Bacteria; phylum Bacteroidota; class Bacteroidia; order Chitinophagales; family Chitinophagaceae; genus Segetibacter. The sequence goes on from JBBQVY010000005.1 coordinate 1,094, forward strand.
GCATAGGCCCTGCAATTGAAAAAGGATTTTATTATGATATTGATTTGGGTGATCGCCAGATAAACGAGGATGACCTTAGAAAACTGGAAGTTAAGATGGTTGAGCTGGCCAGGCAAAACAATGCTTACCAGCGAAGGTCAGTGCCAAAAGAAGAGGCAGTTGGCTATTTTTCACGGAAGGATGACGAGTACAAATTAGAGCTGATTGAAGGACTGCAGGATGGCCATATTACTTTTTATACACAAGGCAGTTTTACTGACTTATGCCGTGGGCCGCACATACCACATACCGGATTTATTAAGGCAATTAAACTAACAAGTATTGCGGGTGCATACTGGCGTGGAGACGAGAAAAGAAAAATGCTTACCCGTATTTACGGTGTAACCTTCCCAAACCAAAAAGAGTTAGATGAATACATGGTGTTGTTGGAAGAAGCTAAGAAAAGAGACCATCGCAAATTGGGTAAAGAGTTAGAGCTGTTTACTTTTTCGGAGAGAGTAGGTTTAGGTTTGCCATTATGGTTACCAAAAGGTGCTATGCTTCGCGAAAGATTGCAGCAATTTTTACAAAAGGCACAAATGGACACTGGTTACCTGCCCGTAGTGACTCCGCATATAGGTCATAAAAATTTATACATCACCAGTGGACACTATGAGAAGTACGGAAAGGACAGTTTTCAGCCGATAAAAACCCCGGTGGAAGGAGAGGAGTTCTACTTAAAACCAATGAACTGCCCTCACCATTGTGAAATTTATAAGTCGTCTCCCAGAAGCTACAAAGATTTGCCGCTGCGTTTTGCAGAGTTCGGAACTGTATACCGATACGAGCAACATGGAGAATTGCATGGGCTTACCCGTGTCCGTGGTTTTACCCAGGACGATGCCCACTTGTTTTGCAGGGCAGAGCAGGTTAAGGACGAGTTTAAGAAAGTGATTGATATGGTGCTTTATGTTTTGGAAGCGCTGGGTTTTACTGACTACACTGCACAAATTTCTTTAAGAGATAAAGTGGATCGGACCAAGTATATTGGCAGCGAAGAGAATTGGACTATTGCGGAACAATCAATTATTGAAGCTGCAGCAGAAAAAAATCTTATTACTGTTACCGAATATGGTGAGGCAGCATTTTATGGTCCAAAGCTGGACTTTATGGTTAAGGATGCCATTGGTAGAAAATGGCAATTGGGTACCATACAGGTTGATTATAACCTGCCCGAACGATTTGATCTTACTTACATTGGAGAAGATAACGCCAAACACCGTCCGGTAATGATACACCGGGCACCATTTGGCTCGTTGGAAAGGTTTATTGCCGTTTTGATTGAGCATTGTGCCGGTAAATTCCCCCTTTGGCTTGCACCCACGCAGGCGATAGTGTTACCCATTAGCGATAAGTATATTGACTACGCAAACCAGGTAAAAGCTAAAATGGCCAAAGCGGGCTTACGGGTTGAAACCGATGAAAGAAACGAAAAGATTGGTAAGAAAATACGGGAGGCTGAGATGAACAAGATTCCGTACATGTTTGTAGTTGGGGAGAAGGAAATGCAGGAAGAAACGATTGCCGTTCGTCGTCAATCCAAAGGAGATATTGGAGTTAAACCCATTGAGGAGGTAATTTCACTACTGAATGAAGAAATAGAAAATAAAAGAGCAGTTGATTAATTTATTATTTTTACACCAATCAGGTGGTGTTCAATTCATAAATTTATTTTGCATTACCATTTGAAATAATACAATAACCAAAAAACAATTAATGGCAGTAAACCCGAGTTTTTATAGGGGCAGAAACCCTAATTTTCGAAAAGAAGTTCAGCAGGAGCACCGTACAAACCGGATGATACGGATACCCGAAGTGAGATTGGTTGGTGAAGGGATTGAACCAGGCGTTTATCCAACAGAGCAGGCCCTTGCAATGGCCGAAGCACAAGGTTTAGATTTAGTAGAAATTTCTCCCAATGCTGCACCACCCGTGTGCAGAATAATAGATTATAAGAAGTTTTTATACGAAAAGAAGCGTAAGGAAAAGGAGATGAAGGCTAATGCCAAGCAGAGCGAAGTAAAAGAAATTCGCTTTACCCCAGGCACCGATGACCACGATTTTGACTTTAAATGCAAGCATGCCGAAAAGTTTTTAAAAGATGGAAACAAGGTTAAAGCATACGTTCAGTTTAAAGGACGTGCAATCATGTTTAAAGACAGGGGAGAATTGTTACTATTGAAGTTTGCTGAAAGGTTAGCTGAGGTAGGCGTTTTGGAAAGCATGCCTAAAATGGAAGGAAAAAGAATGCTGGTAATATTTGCACCTAAGGCTCAGAAAAAGAATAAATAATTTATTAGAATAATAATTTTGAAACAGCAGGCATGTACTGCTGTTTTTTCATTTTTAGAACTTTCAGTTATGCAAAACGAGATTAGGATTGAATACAGAGAGCTTAAAGAAGTTTTTTATAAAATGCTTTGCAAACTATGCTTTACCGATCAAAAGGCTGAAGCATGTGCTACTGTATTTGCCAATAACAGTCTCGATGGTGTCTACACACATGGTGTCAACCGGTTTCCCCGTTTTGTGCAAAATGTAAAAGATGGAATTGTAATTGCCGGTAAGGAGCCCATAAAAACCGGGGGTACAAATGCGTTGGAGCAATGGGATGGTCAATTAGGTGCTGGACCATTGAATGCAATTACGTGTACTGACAGGGCAATTGAATTAGCACGGCAACATGGTATTGGATGCGTGGCTTTGGCAAACACCAATCACTGGATGCGCGGAGGTGCTTATGCCTGGCAGGCAGCCAAACAAGGAATGGCTTTTATTTGCTGGACAAACACTATCGCTAACATGCCTGCGTGGGGAGCTTTGGATAGTCGTCTTGGTAACAACCCCTTAATTATGGGTATACCTTTTTATAATGAGGCAATTGTATTGGATATGGCAATCTCACAATATTCATTTGGCTCAATGGAAAAACTTGCAATGAAAGACCAGAAATTAGAAGTACCCGGAGGGTTTAATCAAGCTGGCGAAATGACTACAGATCCTGCCGAAATTATCAAGACCAATCGATCACTACCTGTTGGTTATTGGAAAGGCTCCGGCTTGTCTCTCTTGCTCGATATTTTGGCTGCAGTTTTATCTGGCGGCAAATCAACTTTCCAGGTTACCGAACAACAAACTGAGTCAGCTGTTTCACAGGTTTTCATTGCTATCGATCTTCATTCTCTGCAAAACTTTCCTTCAATTAATGGGCTACTAAATAATATTATTTCCGACTATCATGCTGCTGCACCTGATGGATCGGGCAAGGAAATTTTGTTTCCGGGAGAGCGTGTGGTGAAAACCCGCCAGAATAATTTGTTGAAGGGCATCCCCGTAAACAATAAAGTGTGGGAGCAGATTCAAAATCTTTAATTGAGATTGACTCGTCTTCCTTTCAAATCTCAACTTGAAGGAGGCTGATATTGAAAATTCACAAGGTTGCCAACCTAAATTAATAGCATTCTCAGCTTGAAAAACAAATGTAATCCCTTACTTTTGCAGCCGTTTTGTAAAAGTTAGCTGATAAAAATGCTGCTTTTCAAAGGACATTACCCACAAGGCTCCATAAGTTTCCGTCTGTTCGGAACGCCAGCAGGGTGTAATCTATAAAGATTATAAAATGCCAAAAGTTAAAACAAACTCCAGCGCAAAAAAAAGGTTCAGAGTAACCGGATCAGGAAAGATCACTTTTCAAAAGGCCTTTAAACGCCACATTTTAACCAAAAAGTCAACCAAGCGTAAACGTGCTCTTGGTAATACAGGTATCGTTCATCCATCGAACCTTCACTTTGTTAAACGTCTTTTAGGATTAAAGTAAAATCCCACCTATTTCCCGAAGGGAAAAGAAGTAATCTTAATTAAAAACTTGTTCCGGTAAGTCGGAATCTAAATCGAAGAAATTATGCCACGTTCAAAAAATGCGGTAGCCTCAAGAGCCAGAAGAAAAGGTATATTGGCCCAGGCTAAAGGTTATTATGGTAAACGCAAAAACGTTTATACCGTTGCCAAAAATATTGTTGAAAAAGGTATGACTTACAGCTATGTAGGTCGTAAGCTTAAAAAGCGTGAGTTCCGTACACTGTGGATTGCACGTATCAATGCAGCAGTAAGAGAAGAAGGTCTTACTTACAGCCAGTTCATCAATGCACTTTCAACAAAGGGCATCGATTTAAACAGGAAAGTTTTAGCTGACCTTGCAATGAATGAGCCAGTTGCTTTTAAAGCCTTGGTTGCATCAGTAAAATAGAATTTGACTTAAGTCTATAATAATTTACCGGAAGTGAAATCACTTCCGGTTTTTTAATTTTATAAGGGTCAAACAATTAATTTTGATCTTTATTTTTAATGCAAACAATACTGACCCACATCAATGAATAACTCTTACACCGACCTGGTGAAGCAAACCTTCCACTTTCCTCAGGAAGGTTTTCATATGGAAGATGGTTACCTGCAATACAACGATTTAGATTTAAAGGCTTTGATTGATAAGTATGGTACTCCTTTAAAGTTAACTTACCTGCCTAAAATCGGTATGCAGATTAACAAGGCAAAGCAAATGTTTGCCAATGCATTTAAGAAGCATAAGTACGAAGGTGAATACAATTATTGTTATTGCACCAAGAGTTCCCATTTCTCTTTTGTGGTCGAAGAAACATTGAAGCACAACATCCATCTTGAAACCTCTTATGCTTACGATATAGAAATCATAAAGAAGTTATATGCAAGAAAAAAGGTAACAAAAGATACGTATGTAATATGTAATGGTTATAAGCAAAAACCTTACACAAGAAGAATTGCCAACCTAATTAATACAGGCTGGAAGAATGTTATACCCGTTTTGGATAACGCAGATGAATTAAACGATTATCGCAAGTCTGTTAAAGTGCCGTTTAAACTGGGTATCAGGGTTGCTGCCGAAGAAGAGCCTAGTTTTCCTTTTTATACTTCGCGTTTGGGTATGCGCACAAAGGATATATTGGAATTTTACGTGGATCAAATTGAGGGCTTTGAAAATAAGTTTCAGCTTAAAATGCTCCATATATTTTTAAATAAGGGTATTAAAGACGATATCTATTACTGGAGTGAATTAAACAAAGTTTTGAACCTGTATTGCCAGTTAAAAAAGATTTGTCCTGAGCTGGATAGCATAAATATTGGCGGCGGTTTTCCTATTAAACACTCACTGGGTTTTGATTACGATTACCAGTTTATGATAAACGAAATTGTGGGTAATATTAAAAAAGCCTGCAAAAATGCCAAGGTACCCATGCCTAACATTTTTACTGAGTTCGGCAGTTTTACTGTAGGTGAAAGCATGGCGCACATATACAGCGTAATAGGCCAAAAAACGCAGAACGACCGTGAGAACTGGTACATGATTGATTCATCTTTCATAACTACATTACCGGATACCTGGGGGATTGGAGAAAAATTCCTGATGTTGCCGATTAATAAGTGGGATGTGGATTATCAACGCGTGGTGCTGGGTGGTATTACCTGCGATAGTCATGATTATTATGATAGTGAGGAACATATAAACGAGGTGTTTTTACCCAAGCTTGAAGGTGATGAAGCATTGTATGTAGGCTTTTTTCATACTGGTGCATACCAGGACCAAATTAGTGGTTATGGTGGCATTAAACATTGTATGATACCCAGCCCTAAGCATGTTATTGTTGGCTATGATAAAAATGGCAAATTACACGATTGGATGTATGCTAAAGAGCAAAGTGCTCAAAGTATGCTGAAGATTTTAGGGTATTGAGTAATGAATAAATGCTTTAACATGATTAGGAGTATATTTTTATTAGTTCTATTGCTAATCATAGGTTTCTCAACCCATGCCCAATCCACTGAAGATTCTGTAAAGCAGACTGTAAACAAACTCTTCACAGGTATGAAGAGTAGTAACGGTACCATGATAAGTGAAGTTTTTGCTGATAGTGCAGTACTTCAGACCATCAGCCGCGACAAAGTATCAGGTAAAATTTTAGTTAGAAATGAATCGGTGAAAGACTTTGCAAAATCTATTTCAACACTTGCAGTTAATGCTGCCGATGAGAGAATAACTTTTAGCGCCATAAAGATTGATGCTGATCTTGCCAGTGTTTGGACGCCATATCAATTCTACTTTAACGGCAAATTCAGTCATTGCGGGGTAAACTCCTTTCAATTGGTGCGATTAAATGGCGAGTGGAAAATTCAATATTTAATAGATACAAGGCGCAAAGAACATTGCGAAGACTAATTCTCTTTCAGGTCCTTTAATTGCGATCTCAGTTCATTTATATAATTGACATAAAGTTTTTTAAGGTACCATCTCGCAAAAAAGAAAACACCTGCAATAATTACAATTCCATAAGCTACAAAAAAAAGGTAAACTTTAGCATCGCTTAACAAAGGATTTACATTGCTAAATGACTGCATATACTGTGGCCTTACAGGTTCATTGTAACCTATCCAATAGGAAAGAAAGAAGCAAACAGGCACCAGTAAAACAATAAACTGAAAATATCTTTTTACAAACAATCTCAGGATTTTAATTAGAGATTCAAGGCTGGTTTTTAAAGGATGTGCTTTGTTGCTTAACCTTGCCACTTGCCTTATAAGTAATCCAATTGCAATTGCAAACACAAAACAAACTACGGCTATTATGGAAAAACCAGTTTGCAGTGTAAAAAGTTTTGACTGATTGGCCAGGTAAATAAATATCGCCCCAAAAAGCAAAGCCAATCCCATCTCTATGTACAGGTTTTTAGTAAGCCTGGAGACCAACGTACTCCTTCGCCTGTATAGCATGCCACTTAAATCTTCAATGGTTTTGTTGCCTTCCCCGGATAGCTTATTGTTTAGCTGATATTTTAGTTCATCTAATTCCATAAATAGTACTTACGCATTTTCTAAATGTTTATGAGTTTGATCTTTCAACTTTGACTTGATGCGGTTCATTTTAACTGCTACATTATTCGCAGTTATACCTACAACTTCACCAATTTCATGGTAACTATAATCTTCGAGGTATAGCATTACAATAGCTTTATCAATGTTTGACAGGTTTCCTATAGCCTTGTACATAGCCTGTAATTGATCCTCAATCGGGTCGGCCTCTTCCGATTGTCCTTCAGGCAATATTTCAAAACCAATTACTTCTGGTTGCCTTTTCTCTTTTCTGTAAAATGTAATGGCTGTATTTAAAGCCACCCTGTATAACCAGGTTGAAAACTTAGCCTGACCTCTGAAATTTTTAAATGCCTTAAAAGACTGGTAAGTAATTTCCTGGAAAAGATCTTCCCGATCAGCAGGCGTATCCATGTAAAGGTTACAGACCTTGTGTACAATGCCCTGGTGCTGGTTTAAAAGCTCAATAAATTGTTGCTGAGGTTGCATTATGCCTAATAGTTAATACAATATAGGTTTAACACTATAACCTTCTTTTCTCAATAAATTTATGACTCCCTGGTTGCCACCTAAATGTGCAGCACCAAAAGCAAAAAAAGTAGGTTTTGTTTCAGCCTGCGTTGTTATAGTTTCTATCCATTTTTGATTTCTGTTTTCCAACAGATCGCGTTCATACATACCAAAATCCTCATCGCTGGTAGTTAATTTATATAATGCTGCTACATCTTTTTGTTTGTATACTTCCAGCATATTTAAAAATACATTTTTGGCGCTGTCCATTTGAAACAGGGTTTTGGCTAACATATCTGCCTGTTCTTTGTATGGAATACTTTCAAGCACGTTCATTTGATCCGATAACTTTTCTAAACCCAAAAGTGGCTTATGCTGTTCTTTTGCCATTTTTTGAAAAGTATTTTCCCAACTATCCGGTGTGCAGCCCAGTAGAAAAGGATATATCATCGAAACAACCAATATTGGTTTGGTGGTATTGAGCATATCAAGTTGTATACCCGTACTCTTTTTAAAAATTGTATTTATACTGTCATAACTGGTTTTACCAAGCAAAGCCTTTATGGTAGAGGAGTCTTTCATTTTCATTCCCTGCATCATTTCCATCATCATACCAGGCTCATCCATTTTTAGTTCAAGAAACAATTGTTGAGTGGTTGAGAACTTTTGCTTTAATACCTCACTCACCTTAAGATCGCCGGGGCACATAATGTGAATGGTTCCAAACAAGTAGGAGGGGGCTTTTATATTTTTCCCTGTAACCTCCCATAAAAGTGTTTTCTCATCTTCTTTTATCGGTTGGGCAATTGTATGAATGTTCAAAAGAGCCAGTAGTATGATAAGTGTGATTCTCATGCGCAATTTTATGAAGAATTTTGTAGAAGCATAAGTCTGCAACAATAGTAATTTATTACAGTATCATTCATCTAATAAAAAAAGAAACCCGGCATATAGCCGGGCATGCTGTTTTTTTTTGTTATTAGGTTAAAGAAGAGGCTTTTATTGAATACTGATTTGTGTGGGAGCAACTTTTACTTCTTCAACTTTCGGTAAGAAGAATTTCAAAACGCCATTCTCGTATTTTGCCTGAATAGATGCTGCATTAATTTTTTCGTCTAAATTAAAGCTGCGCTTGAAGTTATTGAAGTCAAATTCTCTTTTAATGGTTTTGTAATCTTTGTTTTCTGTTTCCACCGGCTTTTCAAAACTGATAGTCAGGATTTTGTTTTCAATGTTTACTTTAAAATCTTCCTTTTTTCTTCCCGGCACCAACAATTCTAAATGGTAACCATCTTTTGATTCGTGAATGTTAGTTGGAGCTACATTACTGTTTTCTTTAAAATCTCTGCCCCAACTTTGAGGTAGAGCATTAAAGAATTCGTCGAATACTACGTTTAAATTTCTGTTCAGTGGATGTTTTACTTGTATCATTATTTTTAGTTTTTTTGTTTTAAAGAGCTGTTCAAACAGAATACCAAATCGTATAATATCTAAATATCAGCCGTTCGAGGCAGATTTATCTTGTTGAATATGACATAAGGACATTTAGCAAATTGATTAACTGTCATATTAGCAAAAATTTTCGAAATTTTTTAGTTCAAATCTGCTTAATTTTGCTACAGGCATCTTAAAAAAGTATTTTGCCAGATTATTTAAATAGGTTGTAAACGAAAAAACAATATGTATCCAGCAGAAATAGTGTTACCCATGAAAGCCGAATTAACGGATCATGGATTTGAAGATCTTCAAACACCGGAAGAAGTAGACGAAGCGATAAATAAAGAAGGTACTACCCTTGTAATGATTAACAGTGTTTGCGGATGCAGCGCAGGAAGTGCTCGTCCAGGCGTATTAATGGCTGTTGCTAATGCTAACAAAAAGCCTGAAAGCATCACCACGACTTTCGCGGGTTTTGATGTTGATGCGGTTAAGAAAGTAAGAGAACATTTATTACCTTACCCTCCATCTTCTCCATCAATTGCTTTGTTTAAGAATGGTGAAATTGTACATTTGATAGAAAGACATCAAATAGAAGGTCGTTCTGCTCAAATGATTGCCAGTAATTTGGTTGCTGCTTTTGAACAATATTGCTAAATTTATGCATCTAAAAGATATTTAAGTTTTCATCCACAGGCTATATTAGTCACAGTGGGTGGGTTAGTAAATAGCCTCCTCCTTTTCTAAGGCGGAGGTTTTTTTGTTTCTATAGTTTTGTAGTTATTATTTTTTTATTATGCTGACATACTGTTATCTACTTACGCTGCTTAACGTTTTAATTGTATAAAACACTCACAATAACGTTTAGATATTCATTCTCAATAATTAAAACCACAGCTTTATCAACACTAAACAGTCTCTAAACCATAAAGCTCATTAGCCTTTAATTTTTGATATTTCACAATGTTTAGCAGTAATTTGTCGTTCTTTCAAAGCTATACAAGGTAATATACTTTTGAAAGCCTTCTTATCCGGTACTATGTATATAAACTCTATGATCCTTTACTTAAAAAAAACCTGTGCAGGTATTTTTTTAAATCTTAATGTTTTAAACCTCTTATCAGGTTTTGCGCTCTTCCTCATATTAGGAATGTTTTCATGTACTCCTACTAAAACATCTACCTATTTTGCTAACATACCTGATGCTACCCTGGTAAAGCTTCCTGACATGGCCAGGCCTGAACTTATAATTATGCCCGACGACATGTTGGAAATAAAAATTGTGGGTGCTAACGAAATAACTACACAGGTTTTTAATACGTTTGGCGGACTTAGCCTCCCTGGTGCTGCTGCAAGTGCCCCCGTTTACACAGTTGACCGTAATGGTGATATTGAACTGCCTTATGTTGGTAAGATTAAAGCAGCGGGTTTATCGAAAGAGGAACTCAAGGAAAAACTGAAAAAGGAAATTGCCCCGTATTTAAAAGATTTAATCATCAACATCCGTTTTACAAATTTTAGATTTACTGTTTTGGGTGAGGTAAGGATACCTGGCAGTTTTATTTTGCCAAGCGATAAAGTAACTGTACTGGAAGCTCTAGGGCAAGCCGGCGATATGACCCAATATGCTATTAGGGATAACGTAAGGATAATACGAGATAGTAGTGGAAAAAGAGAGGTAGGAAAAGTTGATTTTACAAACAAAGATATTTTTAATTCTCCCTTTTATTACCTGCAACGCAACGATGTGGTTTACATCGAAACGAATAAAAACAAAACTAAAAACGAAAAGTTTTCAAGGGCATCCAGCCTGGTGGCCACCTTTACCAGCATCATAGCAATTGCCATTACAATATTAAGGAAATAGCTACTGAGCCTTATTTTTTTCAAAAGCAACAAAAATGAGTTACCCTGTAAACAATGCTGAAAATGAATATGCCATCCAAAAGGGCAGCCAGTTCGATTTAAAGAAATTTATATTTAAAATAATTGAGGTATTACCATGGTTTATTCTGAGCATAGGTATTTCAATTTTTGCTGCAAAAATGTACCTGCGATATACCTTAGATGTAAGTAAAATTTCTGCTTTCCTTTTAATTAAAGACCAGGAGGAAGGAGGAAGCTCTGATTATAAGGCCCTGAAAGAAATGGGTTTGGTAAACGGTAATAAAGACGTACAAAATGAGATAGACATCATTAAATCGTATTCCCTGATGAAACGGGTGGTTGATTCACTTCACCTAAACATCAACTTGTATAAAGAGGGAAGGGTTACTGCATCTCCTACATTTGGAGATTTAATGCCTGTTTACATTCAGCTTGTTGAAGAATACCCCGACGCAAAACCTGAAAGTTATAAACTGGTTGTAAACGAAAAAAACTTTACTCTCAACGGCCAGGGAGGTCTTCATACGCTTCAATATGGCCAGGTTTTCGAGGTAAACATGGGCAAACTAATCTTTACCCGCAACCAAAACCTAAAACTCGATCCGGGTGGGTACAGGATCCTTTTTTCTGACCGTGATGCAGAAGCAAAAAAATACCGCAACTCCATAGATGTAAGAAAGACCAATGATATGGGTGGCATCATTGAAATATCTATGCTGGATGAGATACCACAGCGTGCTATTATGATCATCAACAAACTTATTGATGTATATAATTACGCAGGTCTCGACGATAAAAATATTGCCGGTAAAAGAACCATTAAGTTTTTGAATGAAAGAATTGATACGGTATCGAGAGAGTTGAACGAAGTAGAAATGTATGCAGAGCGTTTTAAACGCGACAATAAAATTGGTTCAATATCCGAAGAGGCAAACATGTTTTTAAGCCAGGCATTAGCGGTTGATAATAAAAAGTCGGAGCAAAGTGCCCAGATAAAAGTTCTTGAATCATTAGAGGATTATGTAAGTAGTGCCAAAGGAACTAACGAAATCATTCCCTCGGGACTAGGTATCATTGAGCCTTCAATGCTAGCCATTATAGGCAATTACAACCAACTTGTGCAGCAGAAACAAGCCATGTCGCTTAAGAGTACAGAGGCTGATCCTACCTTGCGCAATTTAACCATGCAACTAAGGGATGTAAGAGAAAACCTTTTGAAGAATATCAGGGTTTTGAAAACAGGACTTCAAACCAACCTAAACCAGGTATCTACTAATTTTGGTTTGATAGAAAGTAAGATTGCAAAATTGCCGGGTAAAGAAAGACAGCTTCTAAACATCACCCGTCAAATAAATTTAAAGGAAACCTTATATCTCTACCTCTTACAAAAGAGAGAAGAAACAGAGTTATCCCTGGCTTCAAACATAAATAATACAAGGGTTGTAGATACAGCTTTTAATACAGGTATTGTTAGCCCGGTTAAAAGCCAGATACATCTTTTTGCATTATTAATCGGCCTTGCCATTCCTGCCATCTTCATTATTCTTCGCGACTTTTTTAGCACCCGCTTAGGCGATAGAAAGGAAATAGAACAAGGCACTTCCGTACCAATACTGGGCGAATTATCGTACGAAAAAAACAAGAAAAATATTGTAATTGATAATAAAAGCAGAAGCCCTATATCAGAACAATTCAGGCTCATCAGAACAAACATCCAATATATGGGTGCTGAGAAGCATGTTAAGACTATTATGGTTTCTTCCTTTATGAGTGGCGAGGGCAAAAGCTTTGTATCGCTCAACCTTGCCAGCAGCATGGGCATTACCGGGGCTAAAACAGTGATACTTGAGTTTGATTTGCGTAAGCCAAAATTGAGTAAATATTTAAATGTTCAGAGCGAATACGGGCTTTCAAATTACATCATAAAGGACATTCCTGTTAAAGACATCATTCAAAAAGTACCAGGGCACGAACATATTCATATGATCAGTTCAGGACCAATACCGCCTAACCCCGCTGAACTATTATTAAGCGAAAAAACTACCCGGTTGTTTGAGTACCTGCGGCAGAACTTTGATATCATCATTATTGACACAGCTCCTGTAGGATTGGTTACTGATGCACTGTTGTTGGAGAAGTATGTTGACCTTACCATGTTTGTAGTAAGACATCAGTACTCGTACAAAGCCGTAATTCCATTTATTGATAAAATGTACCGGGATAAGAAATTCAAAAGCTTGTCTATTATAGTAAACGGTATTAAAAACGAAGCAGCATTTGGAAATGGATATGGATATGGTTATGGCTATGGCTATGGTTACGGTTATGGTTATTATGTAACAGAGAAGAAGCAATCATTTCTTCAAAGATTATTGGGAACTAAAGTTTAAAATAAATGATACCCGCTTTCATAGTTGCTTCTTATACATAAATGGGAGTAAGGTGGCGAAGCTTTATCTTTGAAAAAAGAATGGTACTAATGGAAAAAAAGTGGTTTGCTATATATACTAAGCCAAGGTGGGAAAAAAAAGTAGACAGTTTATTATTAAAAAAAGGATTAGAGACCTGGTGCCCTTTGCAAAAAATAACGAAGCAATGGAGCGACAGGAAAAAAATAGTAGAAGAGCCTTTATTTAAGTCTTACGTTTTTGTAAGGGTAGATCCAACTGAACGTACCAAGGTATTAATGACTGACGGCGTTTTAAACTTTGTGTATCATGTTGGTAAACCTGCAGTAATCAGGGACGAAGAAATAGAGTTGATCAAAAGATATTTGTCCGAAGCCGAAGCTTCCATTTCGATACGATCGATTGAAGGTCTTGATGAGAATACCCGGATAAAAGTTAACCACGGTATTTTTATGGACAATACCGGTACCATTGTAAAAGGCGGCAACAAAAAGGTTTATGTAAAACTGGAGAGTCTCGGTCAGGTAATGATTGTTGAGTTTCCTGTTGAATATGTTACTCCAATTTAGTAATTCCATCCTCATTAGTTTTTGAAAATTTTATTGATAGGTTTCGGTTCAATTGGTAAAAGACACCTGGGAAACCTGTTTCACTTAGGGTATAGGGATATAGATGTGGTAACCAGCAAAACATCATTACCCGAACCTTTCAATCAACTTACATTTTACAAATCTGTAGAAAATGCATTGGCAAATGCTGCTTACGAAACAGCAATTCTTTGTACGCCTACTTCTTATCATACACCGGCTATTCTTCAATTATTAAAGGCCAACATCTACAGAATTTATATTGAAAAGCCCATCAGTCATTCGCTTGATGATATTGATGAGGTAACATCTCTTGCCGGTAGCTATTTAAACAAAATAGTTGTTGGGTTCGACCTTCACTTCGAGCAGGGATTGCAAAAAGTAAAAGCACTACTTGCTGAAAATGTTATAGGAAATATTGTTTCCATTAATGCACAGGTGGGACAGTATTTACCTGACTGGCGTCCCGCAGAGGACTACCGCCAGGGTATGAGTGCTAAAATAGCAATGGGTGGTGGGGTAATGCTGGACCTGGTTCATGAGTTTGATTATGTAACCTGCCTTGCCGGGCCGGTTAAAAAAGTAGCAGCCCTCTATAACAATTCAGGTACCCTTGAAATTGAAACCGAAGATGTAGCCGAAGTGTTATTGCAATTTGAGAATGGGGCAGTAGGAACTATTCACCTTGATTATTTACAACCTTCACTGGTACGAAATTGTCTGATTACAGGTACAGAGGGAAGCATGCAATGGAACCTGGCAACAAACACAGTTGATTGGATGAATCACAAAAAAGAGTCCTTTACTTACGATTACAAAGGTTTCGGCAGAAATGATCGTTTTATAGAAATAATGAAATGTTTTCTGGCAGATGTGCCAGATACCAGGCTTACAAATCTTACAGCAGGTATTAAAAGTTTACAACTGGTTTTGGCGGCAAAAAAATCATGTGACACTCAGCAATTCGTCAAAATGAATGAAATGGATTTATTTACCAAAAGAAACCCTTTATGATATTGGCTACCATATGTTGTAGGGGAGGCTCTAAAGGAGTACCTGGTAAAAACATAAAACTGTTGCTTGGCAAACCATTAATTGCATATACTATAGAAAGTGCCCAACAATCAACTTTAATAAATGATCTGATCATTTCTACTGATAGCATTGCAATTGCGGATGTAGCAAAGCAGTATGGCGCTAAAGTTCCCTTTATGCGGCCGCCTGATTTGGCCAGTGATACTGCCTCTAAGTGGCCGGTGTTTATTCATGCAGTAGAAACATATGAACGCCTTACAGGTAATACAGTTGATTACCTGGTTGACCTTGATGTAACCGTACCACTTAAATCTTACAAAGACATAGATGGAGCTATACAAATGGCTTTGAATGATGCCGCAACAGATGTGGTTATAACAGGCTACGAACCCGAACGCAATCCCTACTTTAATATGATGGAAATGGGCGAAGATGGTTTTGCAACCATAGTAAAGAAAGGGAGTAAACCTATTGTGCGCCGACAGGATGCACCAAAGGTTTTTAGTTTAACGCCTGCAGCTTATGTGGTAAAGAAAAGTGCATTATATGCCTATGATCACTGGAGCAATGCAAAGTGTAAAATTTATGAAATGCCTCGTGAAAGAGCATTGGATATTGATACAGAAATCGATTTTAAAATAGTAGAATTTTTAATTCGACAATAACCTATGAACCCTCCAAATCTTTTTGATCTTACTGACAGAGTTGCCCTTATAACCGGAGGTGCCGGTTTATTGGGTAGTGAGCATGCTATTGCATTACATGCATATGGTGCTAAAATTATCCTGGCCGATTTTAATCTTAATAAATGCCAGGCCGCCTGTGATGTGCTGGCTGCGGATGGTGTTGTAGCAGTTGCAAAGTTTTGCGACGTTACCCAAAAAAGTAGCTGGCAAGCGTTATTAAGCGAAGTGTTAGCAGAGTTTGGACAAGTAGATATTTTAATCAACAATGCCGGTTTTACCAATCAAAGTAAGTCAGCAAACTTTGATGCGGCCTTCGAAAATTTCCCTCTTGAAGACTGGAATGCTATAATGAACGTCAACCTTACCGGCACCTTTCTTGGCTGCCAGGTGGTTGGTAGTCACATGGTAAAAACTGGTAAAGGAGCTATTGTAAATATTGCTTCTTTATATGGCGTGGTTAGTCCCAATCATAAAATTTACCCCGGCACAGGTATATCGCAACCTGTAGCATATAGTGTTAGCAAACATGGCGTAGTTGCCCTTACAAAATACCTGGCTACGCTTTGGGCAGAAAAAGGTGTAAGAGTAAATTCGTTGACTCCCGGCGGTATTTTTAACGGGCACCAGGGTCTGTTTCTTGAGCGATTTCAACAACTCAACCCAATTGGCCGCATGAGCGATAAAACTGAATTACGAGGTGGTATCGTTTACCTGTCCAGCGATGCAAGCAGTCATGTGGTAGGTCACAATCTTATCATTGATGGCGGTTGGACAGCGTGGTAGATGCTAAAGTCAAAGCATAGTAAGTTTGTTTGAGTTTGTTCTTACAATCAACTTTGTTATGTTTCAACCGGTCTTGATCTATTGATTGTAACGCGTTGCTCAATAAAGTTTGGACGTAAAAGAGTGCGAACCCGCATGAATGACGGGTCTGGCTGCAACTACGACTGATTTACATGCAACTGCCGGCTACAAAAAGTTTAAACACAAAATCCCAAATCATCATTCTTAATTCTTAATTCATAATTCTTGAACCCATATTTCGAAATTTCCGGCAGAAAGATTGGCTACGACTACCAGCCACTCGTCATTGCCGAAATAGGTATCAATCACGAAGGCTCTTTAGAGGTAGCCAAACAAATGGTGGACGCTGCTAAACAGGCAGGTGTTGAAGTAGTAAAGCACCAGACACACATTGTGGAGGATGAAATGAGCAGCGCAGCAAAAAATACTATTCCGGGTAATGCAACGGTAAGTATTTATGAGATCATGCGCCGCTGTTCTTTAAACGAAGCTGAAGAACTGGAACTCAAAAATTATGTAGAGAGCCAGGGGATGATTTTTATAAGTACGCCTTTCAGTCGTGCAGCAGCAGACCGACTGCATGGCTGGGATGTACCTGCTTACAAGATTGGGTCGGGCGAATGCAATAATTATCCCTTACTTCATCACATAGCCTCATTTGGTAAGCCCATTATTTTAAGTACGGGTATGAATACCATTGAGAGTATTACAAAAGCGGTTGCAATTTTTGATGAGCACAAAGTGCCCTATGCATTGCTGCATACAACCAATTTATATCCTACCCCTAATAACCTTGTAAGGTTGGGTGCATTGCAACAAATACAGAATGCTTTTCCTGCAGCTGTTATTGGTTTAAGCGATCATACCTTAACCAATCATGCCTGCTTTGGGGCGGTAGCCTTGGGTGCTTCTATATTGGAGCGTCATTTTACTGATAACATGGACAGGCCGGGGCCAGATATCATCTGTTCGATGGATACAAAAGCTTGTAGCGAATTGATTGAGGGAGCTGCTATAATTGCCCAACAACGTGGTGGAGAAAAAGGCCCGGCAAAAGAGGAACAGGTAACAATAGACTTTGCTTTTGCAACTGTCTGCACCATTAAACCTATTGCCAAAGGCGAACTGTTTACCAAAGAAAATATTTGGGTAAAGAGGCCCGGCAAAGGAGGCATACTGGCCGAAGAATACTACGTTGTTTTAGGAAAAGTTGCAGCCGCCGACATTGAAAATGACAGCCAGGTTAACTGGATAAATATTGTATAAACAGGCAAAACTTGCGTAATTAATAATTACGATTACCCTTTGCAATAAACCGTTATCATCACAACAAGCCAAACAATTTTCCGTTTACAGTGGGCAAACAGCTTCAGTATTAAGTACAAGCAAACATGGCAGTAAGAAGAAAGATTGTTTTTTTAACCGGTACCAGGGCTGACTTCGGTAAGCTGAAATCTCTAATAGATATAACCCTGGCTAAAGAAGATTTTGAGGTGCATATTTTTGCTACAGGCATGCACCTGGATAAGAAGTATGGTTACACCGTTATCGAACTGGAGAAATACGGCTACAGCAATATCTACAAATACATCAATCACGATATTGAATCCTCAATGGACATTACATTGTCAAGAACTATTGAAGGCTTTGCCAATTATATAAGACTGATTGAGCCAGACGTAATTATAATTCATGGTGACAGGATAGAGGCACTTGCCGGTGCAACTGTTGGAGCCCTCAATAATATTTTAGTAGCACATATTGAAGGTGGCGAGGTCTCCGGTACCGTTGACGAACTGATACGTCATGCAGTTAGCAAATTAAGCCATGTGCATTTTGTAGCTAACAACGAGGCCAAAGCCAGGCTTAAGCAAATGGGGGAGAATGATGCCAGCATTTTTGTAATTGGCTCACCCGATATGGATGCCATGTTGCACAAAACACTTCCAGAGTGGCACGATGTAAAAGAGAAATACGAGATACCTTTTGAGGACTTTTTTATCTCCATGTTTCACCCGGTTACTACAGAGTTCGATAACATGGATGAATACGCAGCGCAATACATAGATGCCCTTGAAGAAAGCAATTTAAATTTTGTAGCCATTTATCCCAACAATGATAAGGGGTCTGACTTTATCTTAAATAAACTAAAGCGACTGTCAAAAAACAGCCACTTTAAAATTTATCCTTCCTTACGTTTCGAAGCTTTTTTGGTGTTGATGAAGCATTCAAAAGCTGTAGTGGGTAACTCAAGTGCCGGCATTCGCGAAGCACCTTTTTATGGTATACCAACAGTTAACGTTGGTACACGCCAGGCAGGCAGAACAAACAATCCCGACATCATAAATACCAGCTATAAAAAAGAAGATATCATTGGTGGCTTGCTTACTGCTGGTACCCAAAAAAACGAACCACGCGTTTTATTTGGTGATGGCAAAAGCGATGAGAAGTTTATAGAAATAATATCCAACGACCTGTTCTGGAATATACCCAAGCAAAAAGTTTTTACAGATACTAACCCGTAATGCAAAAAGAACCAGTTGTAATTATTGAACCGGGCAGTGGCATAGGTAGCATGAGCTTTAAAGAGGTTTGGCGCTACAAAGACCTGTTGTATTATATGGTGCTTCGCGATGTTACCGTATTGTACAAACAAACGGTGTTGGGGTTTGCGTGGGCTATTATAAATCCCTTGTTCCAGGTATTGATATTTAGTTTGGTTTTTGGCACTTTAGCCGGTGTAAAACCCGATATCAACGGCATGCCTTACCCCGTTTTTTCAGCACTTGCTGTTATACCCTGGACTTACTTTTCAAACTCATTAAACCTGGCTGGCTCCAGCCTTATTAGTGCTTCTGCCATTTTTACCAAGGTTTATTTTCCACGCATTATTATTCCACTTACACCCGTATTTTCAAAGCTCGTAGATTTCTCCATTTCATTTATCATCCTTATCGGTATGATGGCCTGGTTCAGGTACCAGCCGGGTTCAAATATTGTATATGTTTTACTGCCTGTTTTGTTGGTGATAGTATCTACGGCCGGCCTTGGTTTTTGGATATCCTCTTTGTCGGTTCAGTACCGCGATTTTAAGTTTGCGCTGTCCTTTATGTTGCCCATATTAATGTATGTGGCACCTGTGGCTTTTCCGGCAACGCTTGTGCTGGAAAAATTAGGAAATAATGCTTTTCACTTATATGCACTCTACCCAATGGTTGGTGCTATTGAAGGCTTTAGAACAAGTTTTGCTGTAGGTAAAGAAATGCCCTGGAACCTTCTTGCCATAAGTAGTGTAAGTGCCATTATCATTTTTATAAGTGGCATCTGGTACTTTAAAAAGATGGAACGCCACTTTGCTGATTTGGCGTGATGGCTTTGAACCACAGAGGCACAGCGACACGGAGAGGCACTGAGGTTTTTCTTTGAGCGACAAAGAAATGAAAACGCAAAGCAATACGGATTTTTTTCTTTTAATAATAAAAATCTTATTCTATATCTGAAGCCATCTGTCATTCGTTAACAATAAGTGGCATTGAGTTTTCTCTAACATCAAACTTTTTACTACTGACTACTGACTACTATCTTCTACCTTCCACCTTCCACCCTCTACCTCCTATTATCTAACTACCATCTTCTCTTCAAATAATGGATAACCTGGCAATAAAAGTTTCAAATCTTGGTAAGGCATATCGCATAGGCCTTAAGGAAAAAAAACAGGAAACACTATCAGGTTCTGTTATAGCGGCTTTAAAAGCCCCGCTCAAAAACTTTCGTAAAATCTCTAACCTTAATAAGCTACAAAACCAGGAGGGCAGTCCTGATATTTTTTGGGCAAACCGCCATATAAATTTCGAGGTGCACAAGGGTGAAGTCTTGGGTATTATTGGTAAGAATGGTGCCGGTAAAAGTACCCTCTTAAAATTGGTGAGCCGCATTACCGAACCCACCGAAGGCAGAATAGAGATACATGGTAAAGTAGCCAGCTTGCTAGAGGTTGGTACGGGATTCAATCCGGATTTAACCGGCAGCGAAAACATCTACTTAAATGGAACCATCCTGGGCCTTACACGAAAAGAAATAGATGCACGTTACAACGACATCGTTGAATTTTCGGGCATAGAAAAATTTATAGAAACACCGGTTAAACGCTACTCAAGTGGCATGAAGGTTCGCCTTGCTTTTGCCGTAGCTGCACACATTGACCCGGAGATATTAATTATTGATGAAGTGTTAGCCGTTGGCGATGCTGAGTTTCAAAAAAAATGCCTGGGCAAAATGCAGGAAGTAGCCGGCAAAGCCGGGAGAACAGTGCTTTTTGTAAGTCACGATATGGCAGCGGTTAAAAACCTTTGTACCCGTGCAATCCTTTTGCAAAAAGGTAGCATTACATACGAGGGGCATCCAAACGATGTGGTTGATTATTATTTAAAGAATGCGGCCAGTTTAAACCCGGATACCAAAGGTTTATCTTTTGCAAACCGAAGAGGCAGCGGCAAGTTCGTGGTTACAAACTTTGAGTTTCTCAATAGTTCTTTACACCCGGTTGTAGTACTAGAAACCGGCATGGATGCCTTCATCCGCATTTCCTATAAAACCAGTGAGGCTAATCCAAACCCGGTAGTGAATATTTTAATAAGAAACAGTTACCAGCAAATTATAGGCAATCTGTTAACCCGTATCTCGCATCCCGAAGTATTAAGACTAAAAGGCGAAGGCGAAATCTTATGCAACATCCCTAAACTACCGTTTATGCCAGGCCGGTATTCTATTGATGTGCTGTTAAAATATGATTATGATGTTACCGACCATTTAGAAGGGCTTACCGTTATGGAAGTGGAGAAAGGAGATTTTTATGGTACGGGTAAAGTACAGGATAGTATGAAGGATGGCTTATTGGTAGACCATCAATGGCAGGTAATATAGTAAGCATGTTAAGAAAGAGATTATTAGTCACCATAAGCTTTAGTTTTTCTATAAGGTATTTATACAGAACAGGCATGCTGCACCAGCTCCGCAATTTTGCTGATGTAGTAATTGCCATAACCTGGAACGAAGAAGCACTGATAAAAGAATTAAAAGAAGATGGCTTTGAAGTTCACCTGGTACCCAAATCAAAAAAAGGAGTATTGTATGAGACAGCCCGTAAACGTATTGATTACTGGTTTGACTTTTTCCGGCTAAAAAACTCCCGACGTAAACAGGAAAAATACCTAAACCAGTTTAACAGTACAAAGACGGTTTTAATAAATGAGTTGCGGGCCAAATTCAATTATGCCCGTTTTCTTTTTCCGGGGTATACCAAAATAATATTTAAAAAAGAAAGCGAAGCTCTTGTTGCCGACACCAACTTTAACGACATGCTTACACTGGTTGATAAGCTCAACATAGATGCGGTCTTGTCTGTAACTCCTTTCCATGCACAGGAGGATATTTTACTCAGGGCATGCAGTCAACGTGGCAAAAAAATGTTGGCTTCCATCCTCTCTTTCGACAACATTACCAAGCGTGGTTGGATGCCTGTTATTTATGATACCTACATGGTTTGGAATAAATATAACTACGAACAAACACTTCGTATTTATAAAGAAATAAAAGATCCCTCAAGGGTACATGTGGTTGGGGCTGCCCAGTTCGACTTTTATTACAATCCTGCTAACCTGCTTTCAAATAAGGAGTGGAGGCAATTGGTTGGATTACCTGAAACCGACCGAAAAACTATATTGTATGCAGGAGGGCCAGGCTCTTTGTTTCCCAATGAACCGCAATATTTAAAACATATTTTAGAAGCTATAGAAAAAGGTACTATCAAAGGTGATCCATTGGTTTTATTCCGTTGCCACCCCGTTGACAACTTAAGTAAATGGAAGAACTATGTTGGTGATCATAATAACCTGGTCTATGATATTTCGTGGACCGGTAAAGAGAAACTGCAAAACTCAAACATTACGGATTCCGATATAAAGAAACTTTGTTCCACTTTAGCTTACACCGATGTACACATTAATTTATGTTCAACCATGACGGTAGATGGAAGCGCCTTCAATAAACCGCAGATAGGCCCTTACTACGATGATGTCAGTCCCGCAACACAACACCTTTTACAGGGCCTTTACAGGCAGGAGCATTTTGAACCCATAATGAAAAGCAACGTTTTATTGCTGGCTGGTTCAAAACAGCAAATGGAAGAGCATATAAATCTTGCTTTAGAAAAACCTGAAACACTGGTAGGAAATAGCAGGAAAGTTCTGGAAGAAATTATTACTTACACCGATGGCCGAAGTACTGAAAGGGTAGTTGAAATAATTAAAAGCTGCCTGAATTAAATGAAAATACTGCACATAGTCCAGAATTATTACCCTTCTAAAGGAGGAACCCAAACCTTGTTTAAGGAGGTTTCTGAAAGGCTGGTAAAGAACTATGGCGATGAGGTAATCGTATGTACCACCAATTCATTCTACGGACCCGAAAAAAAAACTTTGAAGCCTATTCCGCTTCACACAGAGACCATTAATGGTGTTACGATAAAACGCTTTTCATTTTTCAGGTTTCATTTAAAAGTCATCCGGTTTTTAAAAAAAGTCGTAAAATTTTTGAGCCTGTCCATGCCAGAAAGCTTTATC
Source organism: Chitinophagales bacterium (assembly GCA_038211085.1). Lineage (GTDB taxonomy): Bacteria > Bacteroidota > Bacteroidia > Chitinophagales > Chitinophagaceae > Segetibacter. Next base: position 24,004 of record JBBQVY010000005.1, read on the forward strand.
CGATACTCAGTTGGGCCATGGTCTCCTAAAATGAAAAAATTTATACTGGAGTTTGATGGGGATGTTATTTGTGCTTCTTCAAGTAACTACCTGTATATGACATATCCATTAGAAAAGCAGGCCCGGCAACCTTTTGTATTTATGGGTGCAGCACACTTTAGCGAAAATGAAACGTACAATCCTATTTTTTCGAAAGTAATGGAAGCTATAAGAATGTCTGCTGCTTATATAGCGAATACAGTTTTCGAAAAAAACAGGCTTACCCTTTTTGGAATTGATGAAAGCAAGATTAAAATAGCAGGCTGTGGTGTAGATGTTAATGCAATGATCAATACTGTTTCTCCCAAAACTTTTAGAAAAAAATATGGTATCGGCCCGGGCCTGATTGTGGGCTATGTTGGGCGTCATGTTCCCAGCAAAGGCCTGGGACTATTGTTAGAAGCTATGCAGTTACTTTGGAAAAAAGGTGAAAATTATCAACTGATCATTGCCGGTTCCCCAACAGACTATACCGCCGAATTAAAACAAAAGGTGGAGCAATCAGGCGCCTTTGCAATTAGTGTAATTTTTATTACTGATTTTTCGGATGATGAAAAAATTGGAATTTTTAATAATCTCGATGTTTTTGTTTCTGTTTCAACTGAAGAGTCATTTGGTATTGTATACCTGGAAGCCTGGGCTTGTAAAAAGCCGGTTATAGGCGCAAATATAGGTGCGGTGCGATCTGTTGTTGACCATGGTATTAATGGTTTTTTGGTGGAACCTGGAAACCCTGCAGAACTGGCGACTAGAATTGACGAATTATGTAATTACGAAGGTAAAAGACAAGAGATGGGTTTGGCTGGCTATAATAAAGTGCAGGCTGAATATAGCTGGGACATAATTACTGAAAAATACAGGCAGATATATATAGACGCAATATCTCGAAATGCATGTGAGAAAAATTATTTGGGTGTTAAGGAAAAGGAAGAAGTAGAAATTATAGTTTAACCGAATAACCAATTGTTTAAAAGGCCTAAAATTTTATACATTCAAAAACCACCGGGCGGTGGTTCTGTTGTTGCGCTGTACGACATGGTTAAAATGCTTGACAAAGAAAAATTTGAACCGGTTATTTTATGTTATGAACTGAATAAGTATACACAGGTCTTTAATGAGCTGGGAGTAAAAGTTCTATTTCTAAATGAAAAGAAGAAATCAGGTAATGGAACCGATGAAAAACATAAAAAGCCATACCAGATTTTTGCCCCCTTTAGAAAACTCAAAAGGCTCATCATTGATGACAGAAGAAAATCAAGACAAATAGCTGCCATCATCAGGGAAAACAAAATTGATCTCATTCATCATAACAACGACATAAACGAAAGCAGGCAGGGAATACTGGCCAACAAAAAATCACGACTTCCACAAATTTGTCATTATCGTTCTTTAAAGCCTTATCAAACAGATCCCATTAATTATAGCGTTGACTACTTTACCGCCAAAAATGTAGATCATCACATTTTTATTTCGCATGCTGTTGCCAAACATTTTACAAACACGCTTAAAATAACAAAGCATAAAGGAGTTGTAATCAGGGATATTATTGATGTAAAAAAATTTAAACCCCAGCCCGGGAATGCAGGCATTCAACAAGAATTTGGCCTGCAGGATTCCGATATTGTCATAACTAACATTGGCAGGATCAGCCATTGGAAGGGACAACACATTTTTGTTAAAGCATTAGCTAATGTTTTAGTAAAATATTCTTCAGTCAAAGCATTAATAGTAGGTCCATCAGAGACCGGGATAGGCGATCCCAATTACCTGCTTGAACTGCAAAAATTAGTGAGGGAGTTACACCTTGATAATCATGTAATCTTTACCGGTAACCGTGAGGATATCCCCGGCATTTTATCAGTCTCCGATATTGTAGTACATAGTTCAATAGAGCCGGAGCCCCAGGGTCTTGTAATAGTAGAAGCATTATTTTATGGCAAACCAGTTATTGTTTCTGATGATGGCGGCTCATCAGAATTAATAGTAAATAACCAGGGTGGTTTAAAAATTCCCTCTGGCGATCCTGCTGCATTAACGGGTGCAATTATAAAGCTTATTGATGGTCAGCTACACCACTCAAAAAACATAAATGCCTTGTCGAGGCCGTTAATACTATCGGAATTTAATCCCACACGGCAGATAAAAAGCATCGAGCAGATATACACTTCTTTACTAAATCGTTAAAGTATCATAGTGTAAAAAGCAATTTTACGCATGGATTTTCGTTGTATATGAATAAAAATAATAGTGAATACACTTTTATAATATCATCTACAATTCAACATCCATGTTCAGAGAAGAATCAATCTGGATCAAAAATGCCCTTCAAAAGATCCAACCATCAAAAAATATTGAAGTTGCCAATATTGGTTCTTCAACCGGTTACTTCAGAAAGGAATTACAGCCACACATCCATAACAATATAATGGATCCATTAAAGGATGCAGGCTGGAATGTTTTACATGTGGATATGAAGGATGAGCCAGGTGTAGACCTGGTAGCTGATGTTACTAAATATAATTTCTCCGGAAAATTTAGAAACAGGTTTGGATTAACCATTTGTACCAACCTGCTGGAGCATGTGGAGGATATTGATCTTGTTATTCAAAACCTGGTTGATATTACCTGCAATAATGGGTATATATTAATCACGGTTCCTAATAAATATAAAATTCATCACGATCCAATAGATAACGGTTTTAGACCAACACCCTTCGACATTGCCAGTCGCTTTCTTCAATTGGGTAATCCGGTTAACGTTGTTGCTGAAGCTATTGTAACAATTGAGGAAAAGGACTATTACCGCATTAAAAAGTCTCGTATTCCATTGTGGGGCTATCGCGACCGTTTAAAATACCATTTGGGCAACAGGCATAAAGTAGCCGGTATATTACTGCAGGTTGAAAAAATTAATGAAGGTGTTACTTACGAGCAAAAGGTACACTACCGTGGTAAGCCAAAAACAAGGGTGTTGAAATCAATTAAAAGCTTTTTTTTCCTGGGATAAACTATTATGCAAACACCATTCATTTATAGGTTACTCAACTTAATTTTTACCTCATAGTGTGCGGCCTGGTTGGTGTTCTAAATTTTAAAAAAGAATCAACGAACGATGTTCCGTTTTTAAAATGGGCGTTAGAAAGTATGCACCACCGGGGTCCCGACTCTAACGGTACCTGGACCAATAACCTAAATTACAGTGCAGGCTTTGTTCGCCTGGCCATTCGCGACCTATCGGCGCATGGAAGCCAACCAATGCTTTCTAATTGTGGCAATTATGTACTTTCTTTTAACGGCGAGATTTATAATACGGAACCGTTTAAAGAAAGACTGATTAAAGAGGAGCAAATAAACTTTACCTCAACCTCCGATACAGAAGTATTGCTCTATGGCCTTATTCACTGGGGAGCAGCATATGTTCTCAAACACTTTGACGGAATATTTGCCTTTGCATTTTATGACAACAAATTTAACAAGCTAGTACTGGCCCGCGACAGGGCAGGTATAAAGCCTTTGTATATTGGTATGGGCCTGGAAGGTATTGTGTATAGTTCGCAATACGATCATATAATCAACCATAGGTTTTGCAGAAATAATTATATTGATACAGGCGCCCTGGGCGCCTATTTGTGTTTAGGCTATGTGCCTGAAAATTTGGGCATTTTATCAGGTACTTACCTGATACCACATGGTCATTTTGTTACAATAGAAAACAATGAGCTTACCACCAATCAGTATTATGCTTACCCATTAAAAACAATAGCCAATACAAATAGCACACTCCCGGAAACATTGCAGAACACAGTTCAAGCACAATTGGTAAGTGATGTGGCTATTGGCACATTTATGTCGGGTGGTGTGGATAGTCCTTTGGTTTCGTATTATGCCAACAAACTGGCGCCTATACACTCTTTTACAATTGGAGTTAACGATAAACATATTAACGAAAGCGAAGCAGCCCAGTCATTCGCAGGCATTTTTAAGACACAACATCATTGCAAAACCATTTCTGAAGAGGATTTGTTGGAGAGCATTGCTGATAATACAAAAGCCTTCAGCGAACCCTTTGCTGATTTTTCATCCATACCTACCTTGGTATTGTCGCAATATGCAAGGCAACATGTTACCGTTGCTTTAAGTGGAGATGGCGGAGATGAACTTTTTTGGGGCTACCCCCGCAATAGTAAAATGTTGAGGCAGGGTCTTCAATATCAAAAAAATAAAGTACAGCGCTTTACCGGTTTTTTCAGGGAAAAATTTACACGTACCTCCCCAAGAACTATCATCAAAAAGCACCTGGAAGAATACGATTTTCCAGCCTTTTATTATCGGTCACTTTTTATAACCGGTGCCGACCATTGGCTGCCAAAATTATTTAAACATAAACCCGATAGGGCGTGGTGGATGGATCAATTATACAAACAACCCGAGGCATTGCAAACAGATGCCCAATCGTTAATGAACGTGGTTCGTAAGCTTGAGTTCGACATTCATCTGCAACGTATTTTATTAAAAGTTGACCGTGCAAGCATGTACCACAGTTTAGAGGTTAGGGTTCCCTTACTTTCTAATGCGGTTATAGATTACAGTACACAATTGCCATATACCGAATGCATAAAAGATGGCGTAGGAAAGATCAATTTAAAAGTATTGCTTATTGAACACTCCAACCGACAATTGGTAATGCAACCCAAAAAAGGATTTGTTATTCCGTTGGGTGAATGGATAAAGGGCACACTTAAAAATGACATTGAGGATCGTTTGTTAAATATGCCTGCAGACCTCGCCATTCATTTTAACAGGCAGGAAATAAAAAATTTACTAACCCAGCATTTTATGGGTGAGCAGGATTGGAGTTGGTTTATATGGGCTTTGTACAGCCTGGTAAACTGGAGCAACTATCATCGAAATAAATTTAAAGACTGATGCTGAGGATAGCCATAGTGGTTGAAAGCTTTCCTGTGATTAGCGAAACTTTTATCACCAACAAAGTTTTGGAATTGTGCAAACGGGGCCACAAGGTTACGGTGTTCATTCATAGAAAAACAAGCGATAACATACTGGCCGAATTGTATGGTTTAACAGAAGTTGCCCACCTGGAAATTGTGCCTCCCGCCATTCCCAAAACAAAAATGGAATGGTTAAAATTATTTGTAAGAAAGCCTGCTATTTTCTTGCATTCACCAAATAGCGCCAAGGCTTACAGAGATGAAAGCAGGCAGAAGTTGCTCTTTTCTGTTTTTGAAAACCGAACATTCGATATCATCCATTTTGAATTTTCAGCTTTGGCAATCTTGTACACTAACGTGATTGAAAAAATAAAAGCTGTAACAGTGGTAAGCTGCCGGGGCACAGCAGAAAAGGTGAAACCACTTACCATGCCCGAAAGAAAAAATCAGTTAATAGAATTGTTTAGAAAAGTTGACAGCATCCATTGCGTATCGGCAGATATGGCTTCAACCATTTTGCCATATTGCCAACACCCCGAAAAAATTTTTATCAATCGTCCCTCAATTGATGTAACGCATTTCAATCGTAGTAAAGCATATCTGCAACACACTACCTTAACCATATTGAGTGTGGGCAGGTTCACTTTTCAGAAAGGGTATTTGACTGGTTTACTTGCCATTAAATTGTTGAAGCAGGCAGGCCTCAACTTTAAATGGCTGATTGTGGGAGATGGTCCGCAAAAGGAAGAAGTTATTTTTCATATAAATACTTTGGGCCTGGAGAATGAAGTGACTTTGCTTGGAAAAAAGAATAAGGTTGAAATGCTTGACTTGTATAACAGCGCCGATGTGTTTTTACTATCAAGTGTATATGAAGGAATAGCCAATGTGGTTTTAGAAGCTATGGCTATGCAACTGCCTGTAGTATCTACAAAATCAGGTGGATTGAAAGAAGTAATTGAGCATGATTTTGATGGCATGCTCGCCGAAGTGTATGATCACCAGGAAATTGCAAAGCATCTTTTAGTATTGGCCTCCAGCTTCGAAAAAAGAAAAGAGATGGGTGAGAGGGCAAGAAACAAAGTTGTAAATCAGTTTACTATAGAAAGGCAAATCAATCAGTTTGAGAGTACTTACCTTCAATTATTCAACTCAAAAGGAGTGCTTAGTAAATGATGTTTTCATTTAATAAATATTTGCAGCCAGCATGGAAATTTAATGTGATGCCAAAGGGCGAGGAGTTTTCTTCGTTCCATTTCCATCCCGAGCTATTGCCTTTGCAGGATGATTTATTGATATTGCCCGATGAAAACTTTACTACAGAAGCAGGCCGAAATTTAGACATCGGCTTCCAGGCCTGGAACAGGGGTGCAATGACATGGGCCGATAAAGAAACAGTGCAACAACTTTCAACGCAAAAGCCTTCCTTACAAGACGAATATGCTTTTACTTTTAAGTACGGCGGTAAACACTGGGCGGCCTATTCTCTATTCAGACGTCTCATCAGCCTTCACAATCCAATTAAAGAAGTACAAGCGTTCAACGGCGCATCGCATATAAAAAAAATCAATCGCTCAGGCGAGCCTTTACTGCGACTGGAATATCATTTATTTCAATCCCCATTGCTAAAGGAAGCGCCTTTTGTGTCGGTAATTATACCAACACTCAACAGGTATCCCTGGCTAAAAGACGTATTGTTGGATCTTGAAAAACAGCTTTATAAAAATTTTGAAGTTATTGTTATTGATCAAAGCCAACCCTTTGATGAAGATTTTTACAAGCCCTTCAACCTGAAACTCCAGGTGGTTCATCAAAAAGAAAAACTCTTGTGGACAGCCCGCAACAATGCGGTAAAAATGTCCACCGCAGATTACCTTTTATTTTTCGACGACGATAGCCGTGTTGATCCCGATTGGATCACGCAGCATTTGAAAGCCCTGGATTATTTTAGTGCGGATATTTCGGCCGGTGTTTCATTGGCGGTAATAGGAGCCAGGGTTCCGGAGAGTTATAATTTCTTTCGCTGGGCCGACCAGTTTGACTCTGGCAACGCATTGGTAAAACGGGAGGTATTTAAAAAGATCGGACTTTTCGACCTTCATTTTAACAAGCAGAGTATGGGCGATGGTGAATTTGGCATACGTGCCTACCTGCATGGATTAAAGAGCGTATCAAACCCTTATGCCAAGCGTATTCATTTAAAAGTTGCCGCAGGCGGGTTAAGAGAAATCGGTCATTGGGATGGGTTCAGACCAAAGAAATGGTTTGCACCAAAACCCCTGCCCAGCGTAGTCTACCTCTACAAAAAGCATTACCCAAAAGCCCTGTATCGCGAAGCTATTTTAATGGGCATTATGCTCTCAAACGTTAGTTATAAAAACAAGCGAAGCAGCAACATGCTGGCCATAAGTTTGCTACTGACTATAGTAAAATCTCCCTTGCTGCTTATCCAGTTTATAAAATCAAAACGCAAGGCCAACCAGATGTTGAAAGAGGGTGATAAGATTGAATACCTGCCATGATTTTTATTGTGGTCCCGGCGGTAAAATAACATGCAACTTCAGTGGCGTCGCACTCTTGTACTATTATTCTTTTTGCTGCGGAATCATCCGGCATTTTTTACGCAAGAGGCGTAACCGCTCTGTAGAAGAATATGTTCCGTTATCATTCTTGCCCCTGCGGGGCAACCCATCTTTTTAAACAAATATTATGGAGCTGCTCCTCCGGGGCAGAAAACCTAAAAGGTTGGCGTAATTCTACAGAGCGGTTGCGCCTCTGGCGCATAAGCATCATCCATTTTTTTACACATTTGAGGGTGATCAATAACAGCGTAAATCTTATACAAACAGTCAGTGTAAATTTTTAAAGCATCCCTTTTTTACAGCCGCTACTCACGATTTGCTTTTGCTTTATACCTGTCGCTCATTTGTTATTACGCCAGAGGCGTAAACGCTCTGTAGAAGAATATGCATTATTACCATTCTTGCCCTGGCGGGGCAACCCATGAATTTAAACGAATGTTTATGGGGGCTGCCCCTCCGGGGCAGAAAACCTAAAAGGTTGGCGTAATTCTACAGAGCGGTTGCGCCTCTGGCGCATAAGCATCATCCATTTTTTTACAAATTGAGGGTGATCAATAACAGCGTAAATCTTAAACAAACAGTCATTGTAAATTTTTAAAGCATCTCTTTTTTACAGCCGCTACTCATGATTTGCTTTCTTCTTGTCACTCATTTGTTATTACGCCAGAGGCGTAACCGCTCTGTAGAAAAAAAACATAAACCCATACCTCCTTTGCCCCTGCGGGGCAACCCACCTTTTATGGCATTACATCAAACTTTTAGCTTGCTGATTTTAAAAAACATACCGGCATTTTTCAAATGAAAATTGCCCTTTTAAATGACCAGCTAAATGCTGGCGGAGCCGAAAAGGTATTGGTAAACATGGCCAACATCATGCACCAAAATGGTGTAGATGTCATCGTGGTTTTATTCATAAGGCCTGCTGCTCTCGACAAACAATTACACCCTGATATACCCGTTCATTATTTGCATCGTAAAGGTCGTTTTGACAGGGCGGCAATGCACAGGTTAAAATTATTGGTGCAACCCTGCGATATCGTGCATATTCATTCGCGGTACAACCTTCGCTATTTCATGGTTGCTAAATATTTGCAATCCCTCTATCATCCAAAGGTGGTTTTTCACGAGCACGTGCCGGGTTATACCAAACTTGATTTTTTCACCCGGTTGTTATTCAAAGGAGTGGATGGTTACATTGCGGTACTTCAGTCTATCTGCAATTGGGCAAACAATCAACATCTTGTTCAGCCATTTAAAATTTTTTATGTTCCAAACATAGTAGCGCAGCCGGTAGCACCTATAGTGTTTCAGCAAAATGACCATAGCAGAATCGTTATGGCAGGAAATTTTCGCAGGGTTAAAAATCATTTGTTTGCCATTCAATTAATAGAGCAGCTAAACAACACGGTTACCCTCGATTTGTATGGCATGATAGAAGACCAGGCATATTACGACGAGGTGGTCACTTATATAGAAGCACATGATCTTAAAGGGAGGGTCAACATAATCAGCGGTGTAAATAACTTGTATGATGTTATGGGTCAGTACGACCTCGCTTTACATACAGCAACGCAAGAAACAGGTCCGTTAGTGTTGCTTGAATACATGCAGGCAGGTTTGCCTTTTTTAACTTACAATACAGGGGATGTAGCTGCTAACATTAGTATCTCGCTGGCACACTTGGTTATGAAAACATTCGAGCCGGGTAAATGGCTTTCATCTGTTAATGAACTTCTTCAAAACCAAAACCTAAGGAAATCAATTCAAATAAAAATGAAACAGGTGGTACAGGAGAATTATACGGAAGAAAAATACTGGCAACAGCTTTCTAACGTTTACAAAAAGGTGTTACAATAATTTATAACCGTACCTGCCTTTTAAAATGAAACTAGGGATCATAACCGACTGCGTTCACTTCTACAATAGAAATGGGGAAGTATCAACAGAGAACCACATCTTTCTTCGGCAGATGGAAGCCCTGGCTTCTTACTTTACCGAAACGCTGGTCTGCTGTCCTTTTTCATCTTTCGATTTGGATAAGGTGTATTCAACCTACGACAACACGAATATTAAGTTTCTCCCTTTACCCAATGTAGGTGGCAATACCATCCTTGAAAAATTGAAACTGGTCAAGGCAATTCCTGTATGGCTGTCAACTTTTAAAAAGATAAACAGGGCAGCAGATGTGGTTTACCAGCGGTTTCCAAATAATTTAAACATCCCCGGCTTCTTCTATTTTTACTTTAAAAAGAAACCTGTTTTTGCAACATATACTGGTACCTGGGAGGCATATCCCACTGAGCCTAAAACTTATCGCTTGCAACGCTGGCTGCTGCAAAAATATTTTCGCGGCCCGGTATGGGTGTATAAAAACGACAATGCAGACCCACGCATAAAATCCGGTTTTAGTCCATCGTATAATATAAAGGAATGGAAAGAAGAGTGTGACCAGGTGGCAGCCAGGATTGAGAAAATTACAACAGAAGGTATTCCTTTATTAAGGCTCATAACTGTAGGTTCATTGGTTGATTATAAAAACCAGCTTACCATTATAAGGGCTTGTGCTATTTTAAAAAGCAGGAACATCCCTTTCAAACTAACGATTGTAGGTGATGGGCCAATGAAACAAACACTGGCAGATTGCATCAACAAAAATAATTTAGGAGAAGAAGTTAAACTGGCTGGCAAAAAAAATCATGTTGCATTGCGGGAGCTATACCGTCAGCACGACTTTGTGGTACAGGCTCCGCTATCCGAAGGCTTTGGCAAAGTTCCGGTAGAGGGTTTTTTTCATGGGGTGATACCGGTAATTAACAATATTGCCATGGCAAAATATATGACTGGTAATAAAGAAAGAGGATTTTTATTTGATGATGCTGATACTATAGAACTGGCAGATGTGTTAACCTCCGTTAGGGACGAGCCGCAAACTTTAATCTCCATGATAAAAAAGGGCCGCGAATTTGCCCATACGCAAACTTTAGAATCGTGGGCCGAAGATTACTACTTAACTATTACAGATTATTTTGAACGAGCTTAATATTTTCAGGTATAGTAAAGGCGCTTATTGGATCTACCCAATTGCTTTTGGCATAGGTATACTAATTGGCTTTAAGGTCATCCCGGGCAACCTTGTGGGAATAATATATTTGGCGATGGCCGCTTTATTAGTCTATAAAGCAGCCACTACTGATACCTATGGTTTCTTTACCTTCCTGCCCTTCATGGTGTTTACGGAGATTTTTGCGAGGGCATTTATATCATGGCTGCCTTACCTCACCATGCAATACCTGTACATCATTTGTTTTGCTTTATTGCTCATTACCGGTCCCAAAAATAAAAAAGCTCATTTCGGTGGCTATATTTTGATGGTACTCTTTTGTTCTTTTGAATTGATCAACAATGTTCACCCCGACAAACCGCAGATAGCCCGCAGCATTTTGACAAATTCTTTTGCGTTATTAGCAGCAGTGGTTTGGGGTGCATTTAATGTACTAAGCCCGGTATTGATCAATAAAATTTTGTACAACATAAAAATTGCAGGTGTTTACCTGGCAGGGATTGTATTTGTAGCGCATTTGCAGGGCAAAATAGATTACAACAGTGCTTCGAGTAGTGAGGCTAGTAATGGTATGGCGCCGGTTCAATTGAGTGGTTATTTAGGTACAGCCTGTGTACTGTTTTTTCTTTCTATTATGAACAAAGGAGAAAGCAAGTTCAAAATTTTGAACCTGGTTTTTCTTGGTTTAACTGCAATGGTAATGATATTGACTTTCTCAAGAGGTGGCTTGTACTTTATAGCTGCAACGGTGTGCCTGTTTATTTTATATAACATCAGGCGGATTAATGAGTATGCAAAATTCATTTTTTTGCTGCCGGTTGCCCTTATCATTTATTCGCTGGTAGTAAAAGAAACCGATGGAAAAATAGTGGAGCGATATGAGCAAAAGGGCTCATCAAGCCGCGACGTCCTGGTAGCTATAGGTTTTAATATTTTCCTACACCATCCTTTTAGCGGGGTAGGTACCAGTAATTACAATACTACCATATTAAAAGAGAATTTGTTTTACGAAAAGTCCGGCGCTCATAACGAATTTGTCAGGGCCGCTGCAGAGCATGGAATTATTGGGATTATTTTCTACTGGGGATTTTTCATTGCTTTATTTTTAAACATTCGAAGCCGGGGACAACCACAACAGCAATTTGCTATGTACTTTTTCGTTTTATTCTGTTTAATCACAGTCCATAATGGTTTAAAAATTTCATTGCAACCTATTATTCTAATGCTGGCTATTGCCATTCAAACCCTTCCATATAGAACCGATCCTTACAGTGAACATTCAGAACACGCTGCCGCAACACCTGTACAAGGTAGCCCTCTGCCACAAGCAGTGCTTTCCTGATTCGCTGGCTACAAAACTGGGACTTGCTTATGTAGAAAAAACATTTGACTGGTACATGGGCCATGCTAACCGTTTTTTATTCCATGTAGAAATTGATACCAAAGTGGTAGGTTATTGTGGGGGATTTGTTCCGGCAAAACCAGGGGATGGCAGTAGCAGCGGCACTTTGCAACATGCATTTAACCAGGCAATTAAAGGGTTGATTAAAAAGCCGTGGTTGTTGTTTCACGCAGAGGTGAAACCGCATTATCCCTTTTTATGGAGGAATATAAAAAGAAGAGTTACCGGCAAAATGAAACCGGCAGTAGCTCCAGTTAAAAATGCAAAACCTTTTGAGCCTTACTGCGGCTTAGTAGTTATAGGTGTTTTGCCAGGTTACCGCGGCCGGGGAATTGCTCAACATTTAATGGATGAGTTTGAAGAAAGAGCCAAAGCATTACATCAAAGTCAGTGTAAACTTTCAGTTAAAAAAAATAACCTGCGGGCTTTGCAGGCATATAAAAAACAAGGCTGGTACATTGGGGAGGAGCAACCGGTGACTTATGTGATGATGAAGGAGATAAAGTAAAAACTAAAAACTAAAAATTAAAAAGTAAAAAAAAAGAGATAGAAGACAGGAGCATATTGATAGCCTGTTTTTCAGATATAGGTGGTAAAATTTAAAAGTACCGACAATGTGGAATACGAGATTTTGCATTTCGCATTGTTGGTGCAAAGGGTTAAAGATCAATCATCATTTTAAATTGTTGGGTCTATAAGATTCGTAATTTAAGAGTTGTACCCAATACTAAAACAGAAATCGCGGATGAATTTGATATTGCGAAAATTAAAAATCAATAAAGAAAGTATTGTAGTCTTTTCATTCATAACATTATGGACATCTATTAATGCACAAGAAGGGCGAAATGGAGGCGAAAAATATGCTGACGCTTATAAAAAATATGTAAGTGCAACTTGCCCAATCACAAAAGACAGCATTCAACATTTCGTTTATTTCTCACGAGATAGAGAGATGATTATTGACCATCCTTTGCTTCTGCATCCTATGTTTAAAGGGGCTCAAATCATGTACTCCTGGAAAGACTTTGAGCCTCAAAAAGGACAATATGACTTTTCAATGTTAAAGCAGGATTATGAGTACCTTAAAAAATATGGTAAAAAGATATTTGTCCAGTTACAAGACGCAACGTTCAATCCTAAATACAAAGCAATTCCTGAATATTTGTTTATTGACGAATACGATGGTGGAGCTGTATTACAGTACAATGACGAAGAAAAACCTGATGGATGGGTTGCGAAACGTTGGAACAAAAATGTAAGAGAACGATTTGCATTGCTTCTCCAGGCATTGGGAAAAGAATTTGATGGAAAAATAGCCGGTATAAACCTCCAGGAAACAGCCATTGGAGTAGGCCCAAAAACAGACTCAAGTTTTTCTGAACAAGGCTATATAAATGGATTAAAAGAAAATATGCTTGCCTTGAAAAAATCGTTTCGGTCATCAACCACTATGATATATGCAAATTTTGTTCCGGGAGAATGGCTGCCCTGGAACGACAAAGGATACCTCCGCAGCATATACCAATACGGCGAAGAAATAGGTGTTGGACTTGGAGGTCCAGACTTATTGGTAACAAGAACAGGTCAACTCAACCATGCACTTACTTTAATGCACGAAAGCCAATACACAGTTCCGATTGGAATTGCTATACAATATGGTAATTACATCGCTAAGACAGGTGCCGATCTGGATTACGCTAAGGATGACGACAAGGAAAATAAATCCAGAAAAAATATTGTTCCATTATTGCATGGCTTCGCGAAGGACTTTTTAAGAGTTAATTACATGTTTTGGGTAAATCAAGAACCCTATTTTAAGGAGGATGTAATGCCTTGCTTTCGAGAGACTAATAAAATACTGGGTACTAGATCGGTTTGGCAATAGTGGGTCTGACAGTTGTAAATTTAGCAATTTGGAATTCTATTGGAATCGGGTACAAGGGCGGGGTTTACGGTCTCAAATGCCTTACCATCGCCAAGCCGTCATCTTTGGACGCTATGCGGGGCTACTAATTTCTAACCAACTTTCTCATAAATTTGAGTACGGTAACATATCAAGTGGACATATTAAATCCAAAGGCTGAAAAGCTCTTGAAGGACCTTGCAGACATGAACCTGATTGCTATAAAACCAACGAATAGTGATGGGTTTATTCAGTTAGTTGAACGGCTTCGTGTAAAAGCTGAACTCCTTGGAACGCCTACCATGGACGAAATAACTCAAGAAGTAGAAACAGTAAGAGCCGAACGCTATGCAGGAAGAAAAGCATAGGATCGTTATTGATAAGAACCTATGGATAAGTTTTCTGTCCCTCTTCTTCTGGCAGGATTGGAGTAGCCAGCAGCAGGTGGCATTCATCGGCAGTTCCAGATTGATGTTATAAATTAAGCACCAGTATAAATCATCCAACCCTATATCTTTAATTGGCATCAGTTGTAGGCTGACAAATCACAGAATACCGCCACAATGTGAGCCGTCGTTGTATGTCACTGCTAATAAAAATCAGCTAACCGCTAACAATCGGTTTGGCATTATGGGGGCAGGACAGCCTGTCCCGCTTCTTCTGGCGGGATTGAAACAATCAGCAACAGCTCAATATTCATTATCAGTTCCACCTTTGAGGTTATCAATTAACCACCAGTAGAAATCACCCAACTTTTTATCCTTAATCGGCTTCAGTTGTGGGAAGGCGAAGCACAGAATTTCGCCACAAAGCCTAGCCGTCAAACGTATGGCGCAACCTTTGTTGGACACTTCTTTCTCAGTTAATTTATTTAAATTTGTTTTATGGAAATTAATGAACTCATAATTGTGGACGAGGACATTTTAGGTGGACAACCTGTTTTTAAAGGGACACGTGTTCCTGTGGAAAGTTTGTTTGACCATTTGGAAGCAGGAGTGCCCCTTGATGAATTTTTAGACGACTTTCCTACAGTATCCAAAGAGCAGGCAATTGCATTGCTGGACATTGCGAACAAACTTTTAACTTCTAAAAACGTAGCCCAATTGTATGCTACTGTTGCTTGACGAAAATTTACCAAAAAGGCTCAAGCTTGACTTTCCGGAACATCAAATATTTACAGTTAGGGACAGACAATGGAACGGTATCAAAAATGGAGAGTTGCTAAAACTTTTGCTTGGCAATTCTTTCAATGCTCTTTTAACTTTTGACAAAAACTTGCAACATCAACAAAACCTTTCTAAGTACACAATAACCGTTTTTGTTTTAACTGCCCAAATCAATCAGTATAAAGAATTAACCAGGTTGACACCAAAAGTAAAAGCTTATTTAAATAGCGGACAAATGCCGGTTGGACCAATTATCATAGCGAGTGATTAAGGTGTGGGCCTAATAAACGGTTTTGTGCAAGTATGGCTTAAAAGAAGTACAATCAACATTTTTTCAAATCCAAGCTATAGTTAGGGCAGGACTCTCACCACTGACCACTGAACATTGACACCCTCACTCCTCACCCCCAATGAGCTTCATCCAAAATAATATATACCCACGCCTACCCGTATTTGTACAAAATATCGGAATATCGGCTTTTGGGTTTCAATGGTACCTGCGTAGGTTTGGGGGTATTTTTAAACAGGAGTATGCAGCCTGTAAAGATCGTGAGGCGTATAACGTTGATCAATGGAAAGCATATCAAACCATAGAACTCCGCAAACTTTTATTGCATTCGTTTAATACAGTTCCATACTACAACCAATCTTTTACCGGGGCAGGCTTTACAGCAAAACAATTAGATCATTTTGAGATAGACCAGCTTAGCAAACTTCCTTTATTAGAAAAAGATACGTTGCGCATGCTGGGCAAATCAACTTTATTGTCTTCTGAAAAAGAAAAAGGAGGAACCTTTTTTTCGAGCAGTGGCAGCACGGGAACCCCCACCAGCATTTTGTTTTCGCATGCCATGCATCAAAAATCTTCTGCTTTGTACGAAGCCCGGGTTCGCAATTGGGCAGGTGTAAGCAGGTTGGATCCAAGAGGCATGATTGGCGGCAGGCGTATACTTCCCGCAGGTAATTCAAAGCCACCTTACTATCGATACAATTTTATAGAGAAGCAATTGTATTTTTCAGCTTACCACATCAACAAACAAACAGCACCGGGCTATGCAGAAGGAATGTTGAAATATGCAACCCGGTACATGGTTGGCTATGCCATGTCAAATTACATACTTGCAAAATTTTTGCAGGAAGCCGGTGTAACACCACCACCTATGAAGGCAGTGCTTACTTCAAGCGAAAAGCTTACACCCACAATGCGTAAAACATTGGGTGAGGTGTACAATTGCAAAGTGTACGATGGATGGAGCGGTGTTGAAAATTGTGGTCTTATCTCTGAGAATGAATATGGGCAGTTACTCATTAGCCCGGACTCTGCTTATATAGAAATTCTTAAGGCAGATGGAACCCCTGCACAACCGGGCGAAGAAGGTGAGTTGGTTTGTACCGGGTTTATAAACTACGATCAGCCACTCATCAGGTATCGTATAGGAGATATGGTAAAAGTTGCGGAAGACCAGGTTACAAAATGTGGCCGGGCATTTACGGTTATAGATGAAATTGTTGGCAGGGTAGAAGATGTGGTAGTTGGCAAAGATGGCCGTGAAATGGTACGTTTTCATGGCATATTTGTAAACCTGCCGAACGTAATAAAAGGGCAGGTAATACAGGAGGAGATTGAAAAATTTACGATCAATGTAATGACCAATGGTTTAACAGCTAAAGAACGGGAGGCCATTAAGAGCCGTATGGTAAGCCAGTTGGGAGAGGTTAGCATTCACATAAATGAAATGAGCTATATACCCGTAGGCAACAATGGTAAGTTTAGAGCCGTTATATCTAAAGTAAAAGCCGGTTCAATCCAGCTATAGTTATAGCAAGCATCCAAATGAAAATCCTTTCCAAAAAAATATTGATCGTTGGTTTGTTTCTATCCGAAAAAAACAGGACCCTCATCATGCGTACGGCTGCCGACCAGTTAGCCGAATTACTACAACATAACAACATACAAACTATAACCGTCAGCGATCAGCTCGGAAAAGTAGGCCGCTTTACTGATACAGTTAGCACCATCTTCAGCAAGCGAAACGAATATGACATAGCCATCGTTCCACTTTATGGCGGTATGATGAGTTATATATGGGAAGCCTTTTCTACATCGCTATTAAAACTCCTCGGTAAAAAAGTAATATTGATTATTCATGGAGGCAGCATCCCTGCACGTATGAAACAATCGCCGGCTAAATACCTGCGCTCGTTTAAAAGAGCCGATGTCATTGTTTGTCCTTCTGCCTTTATTCAAACCGTTTTGAGTGGCTATGGGGTACAAAGTATTTTAATTGAAAATGTGGTTCAGTTAAAGGAATACGTATTTCAAAAAAAAACCACTTTCAGGCCCAGGTTATTTTGGATGCGCACACTCGAAGACATTTACAATCCCCAAATGGCTGTAAGGGTTGCCGGTATTCTTGCCAAAAAATACCCCGGCTTTCATATGGTTATGGCAGGTTACGACAGGGGATTGTTACGAGAATTAAAAGACCTTGCTACAGACTTGCAGATGCTGGACAAAATTGAATTTCCGGGCTACATCAGCCAACAACAAAAGGCGCTATATGCAAGTACCCACGATATATATGTTTGCACCAATCTTATTGATAACGCCCCGGTAACATTTGTTGAAATGATGGCTTTGGGATTGCCGGTAGTGTCCACCAATATAGGGGGTATACCGTACATGGTCAGGGATGGCTTCAATGGGTTATTGGTAGATCCAAACGATGATGAAGCCATGGCAGTAGCAATCGATTCAATTATTCAGAACAACCAAAAAGGAATGGATTTGACTAAAAATGGGTATGAGTTTTCAAAGCAATTTGATGCTGCACCTGTCTTGCAAAAATGGCTAAAGGTGTTTGATGAATTATCTGCCTGACCAACAAAATCGCCTGTTTGTCACCCCGCTGTTTCACCTACTCTAAAGGATTCAAAATTATTTTCTCCCACTCACTCACTAAGTTTCCATTATTTCGCAGCCTGTAAAAAGGAAAAGGATCAAGGATTATGCGTCGACTAAAATTTGCATTAATTGGTTGTGGTAAAATAGGCATAAGGCATGCTGAGCATATAAAACAGTTTGCAACGCTGGTTGCCGTATGCGATATCGACCAGGAAAAGGTAAGTAAACTTGCCACGGAATACGATGCAGTTGCCTATACTGATTTGGAAACATTGCTTGCAAATGAAACAGGTGTAGAAGTAGTTTCTATTTGTACACCCAATGGTCTGCATGCTGAACATTCTATAAAAGCACTAAAGGCAGGCAAACATGTGCTTTGCGAGAAGCCAATGGCTATATCAGTAAGCGATTGTGGCGAAATGATTAAAGAAGCCGAACGGGCAAACAGGCGATTGTTTGCTATAAAGCAAAACAGGTTTAATCCACCCGTAATAGCAGTAAAAAATGCTATAGAAAAAGGAATACTTGGTAAGATTTATAGTTTCCAGGTGAGTTGCTTTTGGAACAGGAACGAGCGGTATTACCAAAACTCATGGAAAGGAACAGCCGATATGGACGGGGGAACTTTGTTTACCCAGTTCAGTCATTTTATCGATCTTATTTATTACCTGGTAGGCGATGTTGATGTGGCTTATGCCTTAACCAGAAATTTTGCGCATCAGTCAATCATCGACTTTGAAGATACAGGTGTGGCCATTTTAGAACTGCACAATGGTGCCATTGGCAGTCTTCATTACACTGTAAATAGTCACCAGAAAAATATGGAAGGCTCCATAACACTTATTGCAGAAAAAGGAACCGTAAAAATTGGGGGACAATATCTAAACGAACTGGAATATCAAAACATAGATGGTTTTGAAATTAAAGACTTGCCCCTGGGTAATAAGGCTAATAACTATGGCGACTATATTGGCTCCATGTCTAACCACGATAAAGTTTACGAAAATGTGGCTGATGTATTGCTACGTGGCGAAGCAATTTCAACCAATTCGTTCGAGGCAATGAAGACTATTGAGATCATTGAAAAAATTTACCGCTCCGCTAAAAAATTAAATGCAGTCTAAAACGTTTAGGCTAAGAGCCATGCTTCCATGTAAGGCTCGTGTTGGATTGATGACTGTCAAAAATGAAAAGGATTTACTTGCAAGTTTATCAACCCCCACGCTTTACTTTTTAAGAACATCATTATCACTTACTAAATTTTAAATGATACTTTCGATTATTTGCCCCACATACAACGAGGAAAAATATATAGCCGATACGCTTGACAGCTTCTTAAGTCAACAGTATCATTCTTTCGAATTAGAAATTCTCATTTGCGATGGAAGGTCTACCGATGCAACCAGGAAAATTGTAGAAGAATACAGCAATCGTTATCCTTTTATAAGAATGATTGATAATCCTGAACGAAAAACTCCCTTTGCTTTTAATGCAGGATTAAGAAGTGCAAAAGGAGATTATGTTGCCATACTGGGTGCGCATGCAAAATATCAGCCCGACTATTTGCAGGTATGTTATGAAGAGTTGATTAAAAATGGTTCAGCAGGTTGTTCCGGGAGAATTATTACACAATCTTCTTCGGGCAGGTACGAGCCTAAATTGTGCGAGTGGGTTACACTCAGTGTTTTCGGTGTGTCTTCTAATTCATTCCGAACAATTAAAGAAGGATATGCTCACTCGGTGCCTTACCCTATATTTAAAAAACAGGTGCTGCTCGACCTGGGCGGCTACGATAACACGCTGGAAAGAAACCAGGACAACGATATGAACCAGCGTATTTTAAACGCAGGTCATACCTTATACATTACCTGGAAAACCTATTGTTACTATCGTCCACAGAGCAATTTAAAAACACTTATGAAGTATGCCGGGAGAAATGGATTTTGGAACGCCAGGAGTTTGCAAATTCATGCCCGTTCCATGCGCATTCATCATTTTATTCCATTCTTTTTCACCCTTGGTTTAATACTGTTAACAATATTCGGCATTGCGGAACTTTTGCTTTTTAAATCCACCTGGGCATTAAAATTATTAGGTATCTGCATATCAATACACCTGCTATTAGGCTTGTTCTTCACCGTTCGTTCATTAAAATATGAAAATGATGGGAGGAAGATTGTACTACCATTCATCTTTTTTGCGTTTCACTTTTGTTACGGTTGGGGCACCCTCAAAGGTTTTTTAAAAAGTAAAGATGCCTGACCAAACGCTTATCCAATATCACTTATGAAAATTCCATTTTCGCCACCCTTTATTGATGATGATGTTATTGACGAGGTAACTGCATCTTTAAGAAGCGGTTGGATTACTACCGGCCCTAAAGTAAAAGCGCTTGAAGAAGCAACTGCCGCTTATGCAGGTGTTGATCATGTGTTGTGTGTTAACTCGGCCACCTCAGGTCTTATGCTTGTATTGCACTGGTTGGGCATTGGGCGTGGCGATGAGGTAATTATTCCTGCATATACCTATTGTGCAACGGCTCTTGCAGTAATGCATATTGGTGCAATACCGGTTATGGTTGATGTTGATGATGATTTTAATATTAGTCTTGAAAAAATAAAAGCAGCCATCACACCAAAAACCAAAGCCGTTATACCGGTAGATTTTGCCGGCTGGCCCTGCAATTATAACAGTATATTTCAATTGGTAAACGAGCCTTTCGTTACAGCCATGTTTTCACCTAAAGGTGAAGTTCAAACACAGCTAAAAAGGATAGCTATAGTTTCTGATGCTGCACACTCTTTCGGAGCAGAATATTTCGGTAAGAAAACAGGAAACCTGGCTGATATAACCGTCTTTTCTTTTCACGCAGTAAAAAACCTTACTACCGCCGAAGGCGGGGCTGTTTGTATAACTATGCCGGAGCCATTTGATAATGCGGCAATTTATAAAACCCTTCGTTTATGGACATTGAACGGTCAAACCAAGGATGCATTTAGTAAAAGCCAGGCCGGTGGCTGGAGGTACGATATTGTGTATCCTGGTTTTAAAATGAACATGCCTGATGTTTGTGCTGCTATTGGTCTTGCACAAATAAGAAAGTATCAAACCGAAATACTGGAAGAACGCAAAAGGGTCTTTATGTATTACAGTCAATATTTTGCCACCAGGCCTTGGGCCATTGTTCCGCCATATAACCAGCCGGGCATTTGTGGCAGTTATCATTTGTATCCGCTACGCATTAAAAATGCAACAGAAGCACAAAGGGATGCCATTATTGATTTGATTGCTAATGAAGGTGTTTCTGTAAATGTGCATTTTATACCTTTACCCATGCTTACCATCTTTAAAAATATGGGTTATAAAATGGAAGAGTACCCTGTTGCATTCGACAAATATTCAAACGAGATATCGTTGCCTATATACCCTCAATTAGACAATAAGTTGTGCGAACACATCGTTAATACAGTAACAAACGCAGTTTTACAGATCATTGAATAATGGACGCCATCAGACTATCAGACTTTGTGCTTTCAGCTATATGCCTGGTTATAATATCGCCGGTATTATTACTAATAGCCATTGCAGTAAAAGTGTCGTCCAAAGGGCCGGTACTTTATAAGCAGGTTAGGGTGGGCAAAAATGGATACGACTTTACCTTGCTCAAGTTTAGAACCATGCATGTAAATGCAGATAATAAGGGGTTATTAACAGTAGGAGGTAGGGATGCGAGGATAACTTCTCTGGGTTACTACCTGCGAAAGTTTAAAGTTGATGAATTGCCCCAGGTAATAAATGTGCTGAAAGGAGATATGAGTATTGTAGGTCCAAGGCCGGAAGTAAGAAGATATGTTGACCTGTATAACCTGGAGCAGAAAAAGGTTTTACTGGTGTTGCCAGGTATTACTGATTATGCTTCTATTGCATATAGAAACGAGAACGAAATTTTAGCCGGAGCCTCAGACCCTGAATACTTGTATATACATGAGATCATGCCCCGCAAGATTGAATTAAATGCAACATTTATTACAAATAGAAATTTAAAGGAATATTTTAGTATCATATTTAAAACTGTCGTAACATCAATTAAAGGGAGATAAACTTCAGAATTTTAAAAAATAAATATTGAAACCCGGGTTGAGGTTAAACAAACCCTTAAAAAACGCAACCTTTAGTTATACTGCTTCGTCCTAAAAAATTAAGAAGAACAGCTATTCTACAGGTTATAGAGTTTGTGTAACAGTTATTTTGTTTGAAAATCAAAAATGAATTTTGTGTTGTAAAACACTTAATCATCAATAGGAGTGCACGAACGTCTAATTAAACAATAGTAAGGTGAAAAACATCAGGAAATTTTTACTTCGAAACAGGATAGCTCCCAAATGGGCTATTTTCATACTCGACCTTACTATCTGCTGCGTTTCAATCATCTACGCCAATTACCTGCGCCTCAATTTTGATATGTCTCTCATCAGTTTTACTGACATGATTGACGACCTAGCAGTTACCATCTTTTTAAACTCCATTTTATTTTACATCTTCCGTACTTACCATGGTATTATCAGGTTATCCGGTTTCCAGGAAGCATTTAGAAGCATTACCGCCGTATTTTATTCTTTCTTTTTAATGGTGATCTTAAATGTTGGTCTTGGTTTATTCAAGTTCCCTCCATTTATTCCCACATCTGTTTTATTCATTTACTTTTTTATTGCTTCGTTTGTAGTTTTTGGCTACCGGCTTTTTGTAAAACACCTTTACAGGGTAAGCGTAAACCAGGAGGATAATATCCACGTTGTTATTTATGGTGCTGAGTTAAACGGTTCTGTGCTGAAAAAAACCATTGAGCAAACTTCAAACAACCGTTATAAAATTGTAGCGTTTATTGATGATGATGGCAACCTTGTTGGCAAAACCATTGATAATGTAAAGATCTATTCCTTCATGCAGGTGAAGAATGTGATTAAGAGCTGGAATATAAAAATGTTGTTTTTTGCCAAGCAGGATTTTGACCTTGACAAAAAGAACCTTATAGTTGATTATTGCCTGGAGCATAGTATAAAAGTGATGAACATTCCGCCTATGCGTGAATGGATTCAAGGTCACTTAAACATCAGCCAGCTTAAAGAAGTTAAGATTGATGAATTGCTGGGCCGTCCACAAATCAGCTTAAAGAACGAGCATGTAATGAACATGCTTCGCAATAAACGGGTCTTAATTACGGGTGCCTCCGGATCCATTGGTAGTGAGTTGGCCCGCCAGATAGCTTCCATTCATCCAGCCTCATTAATTATTTGCGATCAAACTGAAACAGGGTTGTACGAGCTGGAATATGAACTTCAGAAAAATTTCTACCTCGGCAATTCACTAAAAGTGTTTTTGGGTGATGTTAAGGATGAGAACGCCATGAACAATATGTTCCGACAGTTTTTACCCAACGTAGTATTTCATGCCGCAGCATACAAGCACGTACCTATGATGGAGAATCATCCATCGGAAGCTGTGCGTAACAATGTACTTGGTACTAAAACTATTGCGGACCTTTCTGAACTGTACAATGTTGAGCGATTTCTTTTAATATCAACTGATAAGGCAATTAACCCAACCAATGTAATGGGTGCCTCAAAACGTATTGCCGAAATTTATTGCCAGGCTTTGCAGGGCCGAAAAGTGTTACCGGTAATGGACCATGGCATTTATCACCTTACTCCTAAAAATTTAAAGACCAGGTTTATAACAACAAGGTTTGGTAACGTATTAGGTTCTAACGGTTCTGTTATACCTCGTTTCCAGGAGCAAATTGCAAAAGGAGGCCCTGTTACCGTAACACATCCTGATATCATCCGCTATTTTATGACGATACCCGAAGCTTGTTCACTGGTATTAGAGGCAGTAACAATGGGTAATGGTGGTGAGGTGTTTTTGTTTGATATGGGTGAACCGGTAAAAATTCTTGACCTGGCTAAGAAAATGATCAGGCTTGCAGGCTCTACACCTGGCCGCGAAATAGACATCAAGTTTACAGGTTTACGACCCGGGGAAAAGTTGTACGAAGAACTGTTGAACAAAGAAGAAGAAGTTATTCCTACGCACAATAAGAAAATTCTGATTGCCAAAGTAATTGAGTACGATTTTGATAAGGTGTCAAGAAGCATAGATAAGGTTATTGGTATAGCCGTAGAAAACAGTGACGAAGAAGTGGTAAAACAAATGAAACGCATTGTTCCGGAGTTTATCAGTAATAACTCGATTTATGAATCCATTGACGAAGAAATCCTTAGTCCAACCTTTACTTCTCATGGATAGGTAGTTACTTTGCCTGTTTACCAACTCTTTTGTTTCAATGTTTGATTTTTTGTTTAAACCGGCTAAGGTTGAACCTGATTTATCTTTTATAGGTGTTGATATGCATTCGCACCTTTTGCCCGGTATTGATGATGGACTACAAGAGCCAGAGCAGAGTGTTTCTTTTATGCACCAGCTAACAGGGCTGGGCTATAAAAAACTTATTTGCACCCCTCATATTTTAACTGATCTCTACCCCAACAGCAGGGAAACAATTTTACCAAAGCTTGATCTTGTGAGAAGCGAACTGGCAAAGGCTGGTCATTCAATTGAGATTGATGCCGCAGCCGAATACATGATTGACCATTCGTTTGCCGAATTACTTGCTAAATCAAAAAAGCAAGACCTCCTAACTATAAACAACCAATACATTTTGGTTGAAATGTCTTACCTGGCACCATCTCCTAATTTTGAACAGGTAATCTTTGACCTACGCATGTTAGGATTAACTCCAATTCTGGCCCATCCTGAACGTTACAGTTATTACCACAGAAGTTTTGAGAACTACGAACGTTTTGTTGAATTGGGTTGTAAACTACAGGTGAACCTGTTATCGCTATCAGGAGCCTACGGCCCCTATGTAAAAAAGACTGCCGAAAAGCTGTTTAAAAAGCAAATGGTTGATTACCTGGGTACGGACATGCACCATGATCGTCACCTGCAAATGCTCCAGGAACTGGCAACACGAAAAGAGTTTTATGCACTTGTAGCAAATGCCAATATCAAGAATAAAGATTTGCTCAAGCTGTAAGGAGGGTATCCTCCTGAACTTTTACAATCATGTATTTTAAATGGGAAGTACTTCATAAAAGTTCGCTCGACATGTAAGCCTGCCCTTTAACCTGAATTGAAGTCTTAATCGAAAAAGATTTTTTTATGAAAAGTAGTACCAACCTGTCTTGAAAAATCTCCTCAATTATTCTCTGTTTCATTGACACTTTCAATACTTCTTTATAAAACATTAGATTGTTTTCAAAAAATAATTTAAAAAACAAATTTGTTGAATTGGAATCAATTCCTATTTTTACTACTCAATGACAAACAGTATTAAAAATACAAGCTTTAGTTTCTATTACTTCTTCTACTTTATAAAGTGGACCGGGAACTATTGCGATTGAAAATATAAAAAGCACAATCAAAAAAGTCCCGGCCTCAAAGCCGGGTTTTTTTTTACCAAAAAATTATTGTTCTGATGAGTTCAGTAAAAAAGAGACAAAGCCATTCTTCAAATACCGGGGGCAACGAGAAATCAGATCTGGGTATTGCTATCCAGGGCTATGAAGGCAGTTTTCACCAGGTTGCCGCCCGCCATTTTTTTGGGCAAGAGGTGGAGGTATTACCATGCGCAACTTTTAGAGAACTCATAAAAAAATGCGGCAACAAGAAAGAAAGCGATGGTGCGGTAATGGCCATCGAAAACAGCATAGCAGGCAGCATTCTTCCAAATTATAACTTGATTCAAAAAAGCACCCTGACCATAATTGGAGAAGTTTACCTGCAAATTGGGCAGAATTTATTGGTCAATCCCGGAGTCTCCTTAGATGATATTAGAGAAGTGCAATCGCATCCTATGGCGCTGTTACAATGCTTAGATTACCTGGAAAAATATCCGCATTGGAAGTTGGTAGAAACGGAAGACACCGCATTGAGTGCAAAACATATTCATCAGCATCGCAGCAAGCATACAGCAGCCATTGCAAGTAAATTGGCTGCCGATCTTTTTGAGTTGAATGTTCTTACTCCCAACATTCAAACGTCAAAAAACAATTACACCAGGTTTTTGGTATTGAAAAGAGAAAAAGAGGCTATTGCAGTTGAAGATGCAGATAAGGCAAGTGTATATTTTGAAACGGATCACAGTAAAGGAAGTCTCTCAAAAGTATTGGCACTAATTGCAAAAGAAGATATCAACTTAAGCAAATTGCAAAGCATGCCCATACCCGGCAGTGATTTTCTTTATGGCTTTTATGCCGATATGGAAATTGTGGATCGCACCAACCTGGAGCATATTATGGATCAGTTACAAAGCCTGACAAGGACTTTTAAAGTTTTAGGTGTGTATAAAAATGGCAAAACCCCCAACAAAAAATAAAGCTATGAACCTACAGGTAGCAGACAGGTTAGAAGGCATAGGCGAATACTATTTCTCACAAAAGTTAAGAGAAATAGAGCACCTTAATAAAGAAGGAAAACAAATCATCAGCCTGGGCATAGGAAGCCCGGATTTACCTCCGCATGCCAGTGTGATTGAGGTATTGCAAACTGAGGCAGCCAAATCTACAACCCATGCCTACCAAAGCTATAAAGGAAGCCAGGCTTTACGAAATGCCATCGCATCATTCTATCAAAATTGGTACTCAGTTACTTTAAATCCTGAAACTGATATTTTACCAATGATCGGTTCAAAAGAAGGAATTATGCACATCTGCATGACCTACCTCAACAAAGGTGATATTGCTTTGGTGCCCAATCCCGGGTACCCAACTTACAGGAGTGCCGTTACATTGGCTGGAGGAGTGTGCCTTGATTATGATTTGAAAGAGGAACATAACTGGGAACCCGATTTCGATTCATTGGATCGTTTAGTCTCTTCCCCCTTCGGAGAAAGCCGGAAGGGGGCTGTTAAACTAATGTGGGTCAACTACCCGCATATGCCAACAGGCCGCCAGGCTTCAAAAGAATTATTCAACAAACTCATTGCCTTCGGCAAAAAACACAACATCCTCATCTGCCACGATAATCCATATAGTTTTATATTAAACGATCAACCTAAAAGCATACTAAGTGCTGAGGGTGCCATGGACGTAGCACTTGAATTAAACTCTTTAAGTAAGGCCGGTAACATGGCCGGTTGGCGGGTGGGCTTTTTATCTGGTGCAAAACAGAGAATTGATGAAGTGCTACGATTTAAA